>NZ_CP121110.1:4182500-4482500 GCF_029625315.1 Flavobacterium ginsengisoli | reverse complement strand
AGAAGATAATCCTATTCATTTGCTTTTCAAGTCGAATTCTGATCATTTTTTCTGTCTTGAAATCGAAGAAATGATGCAAATGCAAGCATCCAGTTCCACCTTCTAAACATTCTTGCCATACTTTGATTTTTATTTCTTCTGGCCAGCATGTTATGAAATTAGGTTATCAAGAATACATCACAACCGATAACGAAATGATTATGGTTCCGGCCGGTCAAATTTTTTCGCTTGATAATGTTAACAATATTCATAAAGGTTACATCTGCCAGTTTCATCCTGATATTTTGATTCGAAAGTATGGAAGCCGCGAGCTTCTTAATGATTTTGATTTTTTAAAAATTTCGGGAAATCCAAAAATAAAACTTGCCCCTGAAGATATTGCTCCAATAACCAATATTTTAGAACGATTGAAAAAGGAATATTCTGAAACAACTGTTACAGATTTGAATATTGTGCAATCGTACTTGATTACGCTGTTTTATGAAATGAATAAAAATGCGGTAAAAACTTCTAAAAGCATTTCGGCAGCAGAAGCAATTACAGCAAAGTTCAAAGAAATGATTCATGACCACATTAAAACGCAAGCACCAAGTTAATTACTACTCTTCTTTATTAAATGTTACTCCAAACCATTTAAACAAATGCGTTAAAACGGTAACAGGGAAATCAGCTGTTAAATGGATTGACGAAAACATATTACTAGAAGCCAAATATTTACTATTTCAAACTACACTTTCTGTGGGCGAAATTGCAACGCAAGTAGGCTTTGAAGATCAATCTTACTTTAGCCGATTTTTTAAAAAAACAGAAGGAATCTCTCCTATACGATACCGAAAAATGATTGATAAGTCCTAATTATTGATTATAGAATCCTAACAAATATGCGGGTGTTTTTCAGAAATTTGCTACCTCAAAATGCAAATTATGATTTATGTTTTTAAAACTTCCGTTGATAATCAGACCAAATTCGAATCGGCTTCTGCATTACTAAATCAATTATTACCAGAATCTCAGTGGAATTTCGACCTCGAAGATTGTGATAATATTTTACGAATTGATAGCGAATTGAATGCTGTAGAACTGCTTCAAAACAATACTGTTTTTGAATGCATCGAATTAGAATAAAACTTTATATACCTTCCTAAAAATTATAATGGAATCAAAATTATATCAAAATCGCACTTTTGAAACGATCGACTATTCGGAACAAAGTTTAGCCCATACTGAATTTGTAAACTGCGAATTCATAAACTGTAATTTCTCTAAAAGTGATTTAAGCCATAACGACTTTTTAGATTGTACTTTTAAAAATTGCAACCTTTCTTTGGCAACTTTAAGAAACACCGGATTGAAAAACATCAAGTTTATCGGCTGTAAATTAATGGGATTGGACTTTAGTGCTTGCAATAGTTTTCTGTTTTCAATGAATTTTGAAGATTGCATTTTAGACTATTCTACTTTCATTTACAAAAAGCTAAAGAAAACTACTTTTGCAGATTGTTTTTTAAAAGAAACTGATTTTTCTAATACCGATTTGTCTCTGGCAGTTTTTAAGAATTGTGATCTTTCTGGTGCCACTTTCGTGGAAAGTATTCTAGAAAAAACAGATTTCAGAAGTTCTCGAAATTATGCTTTTGATCCGTCAGAAAATAAGATTAAAGGAACAAAGGTTTCGCATGCGGCGCTTGCAGGTTTACTTCAAAAATTTGATTTATCTATTGAGTAGTTTTTAGTTTTATTCAATTCCATCTAAAGATAAAAAGCGGGATTGCAAATTCAATTGCATCCCGCTTTTCTCTATTTAATCAACCACGATTTTTTTATCTGCCACCGTACCAAAGTGGATCTCCAACTTTTCGATCGATTAAGGTTTGATCTTTAATCGTAAAGTCACCAGAAGTAGTTCCAAATTGAGGATCTAATGAAGTTCCAGATGCATCTGGTCTATTATTAGCAAGCGAATTAGGATTACCAATTAAGTTTGGTGAATTGAAATAATTATTATTTGTAAATGTCGGATTTGGAGTTGCCGTTTCTCTTGTATATGGTGCTGGTGTATTTGCAAACAATGTATTACGTACAATTATTGATGTAGTAGCAAAACGTGTATACAAAATTGCATTTCCTGTTGCTGCAAGCATATTTGGATTAGAAATCGTACAAGCATCTATTAACACATTTGAACTTCCGGTAAGTCCGGCATCCATACGAATGAAATATCTTGCTGTTGCGCAGTTGTTAAACGTACTGTTTTTAAGAGTAAGCTGTCCTAAGTTTGATCCTCTAAAGTCAATAAATTCTCCTCCAGTAGTCAAGATATTGGTTACAATTGTGTTTTCGATTATTGCTGAAGTCATCTTAGAAGCTGATAAACCAGCACTTATTAATGAAACTGCGTAATCATGTATATTACAACCACTTATTAAAAGTGCACCATAAGTTGTATTATTATCGTTGTATTTGACAACAGAAATATTGCTACCGCTAGCAAAACTATCTCCTTTCAAGTCAAGATCTATTAAGCTTAAATTAGTCGCTCCGTTTGTCATTACAAAATTAACATGAAGCTTTGGTTTATTAAAACTACGTAAACCTCTTAGTGTTATTGATTTGTTTAAGGTAATTGCTCCTATTTGGTTATCAGCAGTATAATCTCCTGGTTCAAGAACAAGTATAGCTCCAGATTCTGCATCAGCAATTTTCTGCATTAAATCGTCTGTTGATTTAACCAAAATACCATCTCCAATATCAATTCCAGTTGTAAAAGCTTTAGATCCTCTCTTTTTAGTTCCGTTATACAAATCTGCTGTATAAGAAGTTTCTCCTGTTAATCCTGTTACTATTGCAACACCACTAACTTTTTCTGCTGGCGTAATAACATGTGTTATTGCTCCTGGGTTAACTACAATTTGTGTCACAGTGCTATTTGCAGGCCATCTTAAAGTAACCTGTTTAGCATCAATATCTCCATCTACCGTAGCAAGATAAATATCTTCTGCCAAAGTAGTGGCAGTAGCAAGAGACCACTTAGAATCTTCTAGACCTGTAGCGCTAATTGCCTTTACTCTAAACGAATAAACTGTTTCTCCTTCTAATGCAATTTGCACAGGAAGTTCTGTTGGAGCAACATTTAAAGTTTTATAAATTGTACCGAAATTAGCATCATCGGCACTAATTTCTACTACATAATGATCTGCATCATCTTTAACTGTCCAATTTAATTCGACTGTAGTTTTATTTCTAACCACGGCCGAGATGCCTACTGGCGAAAAAGCCCTATTTACATCTAAACTGTCAATAACCGCTTCATTGTAACTCTCACAGCTTGAAACCGCCAGAGCCAGCAACATTACAGCAATAAATCCTTTTACTTTATATTTTGTTTTCATAATTATACTTTATTAATTTTCACGTTACTAACTATAATCACTTGTTATTAATAACCGTAATCATTTGTTAGCATTCCATTACTACTCTCAATAAACACTTTCCAAATTGGCCAGAATTGTCTATTGTTTGGATCTACTCCAGGTTTATATAAAGTATTGATTTTAGTATCTGCTGTTGCACCTGTCCAAGTCCATGTAAATTGCGAATAATCTGCTCCCGGGTTTGTAGTTTCTCCACGGTTCAAACCATAAATATCAAGACTAACATTATCTGCTTTGTATTTATAATACAATGTAGTAGGAACGTCTTTATAATTTCCTGAACGATTAGACAAATCTTTCATATCAGCTTTAGCTTCATCCATTTTTGTCTTAAGTAAATTCCAACGGATCAATGCTTGTTTACGCTCCATTTCTCCTGTAAACTCGTACTTGTTTTCATCAACAAGAGCATTAAACATGGCTACTTTACTAGTTAGTAAATTCACATAATTATCAACCTTTTCATTCTGAGATGCTTGCTGGAAATGCTCTTCTTCTAATTTCTTTTAAATATGGAGCAGCCGCTGCTGGACCTTCTAACTCATTTGCTCGCTTCTGCTTGCTATTAAAAGAACTTCGGCGTATCGCATATAAATTTTATTCACTCCATCATCATTTGTTGATGTCACAAAGCGAGTCATCCATTCGTATCTATATTTTCCAAAATACCAAGTATTTAATGCCCCTAATTCTTGCTTAGCAACATTATTTACCGCTGTACCATATTTATAAGGAACACATGTTACATCTCTTCTTGTATCTTCTTGATCATAATCATAAAAAACAGTAGGAAGTGGTCCTGCAGTTCCTCCACGATTCGCTCCATTTGCATGAAACTGGTCGTTTGTAGTATGTTTTACAGCAAAAGTAAACAACATACGCCCTCTACCATCTGAAAAAGGTATTTCCCATAGAGATTCTCCGCCTGCAACAATATATTCTTGATTGTATTTTTTCCAGAATGTTTCAAATGAAGACTCTAAATGTGCAGAACCGCTTGCAATAACAGAACGAGATTCTGCCAATGCTAGAACATACATATTTGCAACAGACAATTCAGGATCTGTACTTCTTCTAATACCGTCAGGATATTGCTGGTAACCGCTGGCAGCCAATGCCAAACGAGCGCGGAATCCTTTTACGAACGCTTTATTAATTCTTTCTACACTACTTGTTGCTGCGCTTCCACCTGGCCAAGGCACTAATGTTGCGACTTCTCCTAAATCGGCAATAATCTGCTTGTAAATCACATCACGGCTTGATTTCGACACATATAAAGTTTCGTTATTTAACGGTTCAAATCTTGCCGGCACATCTCCCCATGCTTTTACTAAATCGGCATAATAAATAGCTCTTAGAGTTAATGCCTCACCTAATAAATATCCTAGCTCCGATCCAGGAGTTGGATTTCCGTAAGTACGCAAACCTCTAATAGCAATATTAGCACGTTCAATACCTGAGTACATCATTGCCCACGCATTATTAGTTGTATTCATTTGAGAATTAATCGATTGCGCATCATAAGTACACAAATCTGACGCATCACTTACAGTTTGAGAAGAGTTATACCATTCTGTATCTGTATTCAAACCATAAAAAGGAAGATAACGGCCTCTATATGAATTCGTTTCTGCAAAAGGAATTTTTATTCCATCAATTGCGCCTTCAGCCAATCCTGGATTAGAAAAAATAACTGACTCATCTAATGTTGATTTTGCTGGGGCATCTAAGTAATCATCTGAGCAAGAAGTAAAAAAGCTTGCAACAAACATTCCTGCTATTAATATTTTATGTTTCATCTTGTGAAAATTTAACTGAATTAGAAATTAAGGTTTAAACCAAATATCATCTGTCTACTTCTTGGATAAGCTGAATAATCAACTCCTGGAGTATACGGTGTCGCTCTTCTAGTTGAAGCTTCTGGATCTTGACCTGAGTACTTAGTCCAAACAAAAACATTACTAGCTGTTAAGTAAAATCTTAACTTAGAAATTCCTAGAGCAGAAGTTAGCGCATCTGGCGTAGTGTAACCTAAACTTAAATTGTTAAGTCTTAAGAAAGACCCATCTTCAACAGACCAATCAGTAAAAACATAACGAGGCATGTATGGAGACCACATTGTAGTATTGGCATTTAAAGCAGTTAACTGAGCAGGATCGGTTACTAGTTGTCCTGTATTAGGATCAAGATTTGTCCATCTTTTTCCATCTGCCATTTCAGAACCTAAATTTCTATATTGTCCGTTAGGAACTGAAGTAGAAAATTCTGTTTTATTTCCGTTGTATACATCGTTTCCAATACTCCAGTTAAAAGCTGCAGAAAGATCAAATCCGTAAGCATTAGCATTTAACACCATACCTCCAGTGCTTTTTGGATTCGCATTTCCTATAACAGTAAGATCTTTACTATCTACAACATTGTCACCATTAATATCTTTTAATTTCATAGCACCTGGCTTCATTGGGCCAACGACAGTTTTAGCATCTGCAACTCCTGTTTTTAAAGTATAAGTTCCTGCATTATAATCAAAGTCTGAAACTTCATAACGTCCATCACTTTTATATCCATACATAATCCCTAGAGGTTGTCCTACGTTTACAAGATAATCTGCTGTGATTGAAGAAGAAGCCCATCCACTTGACCATGTAAAATCTTTCATTACACCAAGAGAATTAATTCTGTTAGTATTGAAAGCAGCTGTTAAATGATACGCTTACTCCATATTTAGGTCTTTCAATTAAGTTAAGGTTTAAAGTTGCCTCTACACCACTGTTTTGAATTTCACCCATATTTCTATACTGATAGTCATAACCTCCAGAAATTGGAAAATTCATTAGCAAGTCTTTTGTTTTGTTTTTATAAAACTCAACAGATCCTGTTACCTTATTTTTGAAAAGATCGTAATCTAAACCAATATTTTGCGTTACAGTAGTTTCCCATTTCAAATCTGGATTAGCCATTGTTTTTGAAGTCGCCCAATAGCTATCTACTCCATTAATCCATGTAGATGTAGTAGATGCAAAACTTTGAACCATTTGTCCTGTCGGAATATTATTGTTTCCTGCTTCACCATAACTTACTCTTAATTTAAGCAAATTAACCCATGAAGCATTTTTCATAAATTCTTCTCCCGAAATTTTCCAAGCTGCTGCTGCTGCTGGGAAAAATCCCCATTTATTACTTCCTAAGAACTTACTTGAACCATCGGCACGATAAGTCGCTGTTAAAAGATAACGGTCTTTGTAATCATAATTTGCACGTCCGAAGAAAGAAAGTAATTTATCATCTGGGAAATAGAAATTATCAACTGAAACTGGCGTTCCTTGTGTAGTTAATTTTTTTGCTTCATCTAATTCAAAAGATAATGGAAATCCGTGAATTGTACTTGTCAAATCATTTCTATTATAATTAATAGACTCTTCTCCTAAAAGTAATTTTAAGCTATGATCTTCTCCCATTATTTTTTTCAAATCATAGTTAAGAGTATTTGCATTTCTAAAGCGAGTATCTTTTCTATCTGACATTATCAATGCAGGCATACCTTGTCTTTCGGCTGCAGGATTATTTTTTACATAATACGTTGTGCGGCCGTAGAAACGATAATCTTGGAAGTTGTAATTATCTAAACCTAATTCTGTTTTGAATATTAAATCTGAAGTAAGTTTCCAAGAAAAACTTCCCAATGTATTAAAGTTCTTTCTAAACTGCTGGCGGTTGTTATCTGTAATAGCAACAAAAGGATGTGTTAAGTTGTTAGCAACCGCTTCGTCTGTATCGTCTGTCGTTAAACCTGGAATAGGAATTGGTGCATAACCCACAATATTTTTTAAACGAGAATCTGCAGAAGAAGCTTCATTTTGCTCATTCATACCGGCACCGTTAATTTCAGTATCAGAGTAACGTACTGTAAAACTTAAATCTACTTTATCAGAAGCTTTACTATTTAAAGCAAGAGATAAATTGTTTCTTTTAAAATCTGATCCAAGCATAATTGCTTTTTCATCATAATGTGCATAATTGAAGTTATAGTTCATTTTATCACTTCCACCACGAATAGATAAATCACGGCTTTGCACTTCTCCGGTACGTCCAAAAACTTGCTTTTGCCAGTTATTGCCTTTCATACCTTTGTACATATCATAATCCTGCCAATTACCAAAATACTTAGTATAAGAACTTGGATTACTCAAAATAGTTTTATCGCTTTGATCTAGTAAAGCATACTCATACTGCCATTTTACGTAATCTTCTGGAGATGTAACATCGATAGTATTAGCCAACTTTTTCATTCCGTAGAACATATTATAATTAACTGCTATTTTACCATCTTTACCTTTTTTAGTTGTAACGATAATAACTCCATAAGCACCTCTAGAACCATAGATTGCAGTAGATGATGCATCTTTCAAAACTGTCATCGTTTCAATGTCAGAAGAAGAAATATCATTGATATTATTTACCGGAAATCCATCTACGATATATAATGGAGAAGCATCTTGACTTAAAGATCCATTTCCTCGAATTCTTATCTGAACGTTTGAATCTGGAGAACCTTCAGAACTGCTTACCGATACTCCAGCAATACGTCCTGTTAATGCCTCAGCTACGTTTGGCACTGGAATTTTACGAACTTCACTTCCAGAAAATGTAGCAACTGCTCCAGTCAAATCAGATTTCTTAGATGTTCCATATCCAATTACAACAACTTCATTTAAGTTATTAGAATCTTCAGACATTGTTGCATTTACTTTTGTTTTTCCGTCTGCAGAAATGTCAATGCTTTTAAATCCTATGAAAGAAAAGCTTAAGACTGCTTTCGGATTAGTAAGCTTTAATTTGTAATGCCCGTCAAAATCGGTAGAAGTTCCGTTCTTAGTTCCTTTTTCTAAGACGTTTACCCCAGGAAGAGAAAGTCCCGCGGCATCCTTCACGGTTCCCTCTATCGTTGTGCCCTGCGCGTGTATTTGACTACCGATCAATAAGCACAGTAAGAAAACAAGTTTAAAGCAAAAGTTTGCTCCTTTGTTTAATAATTCTTTAAAGTTCATGGTTGATTGTTTAAGTTATTAAATGGTTTTTCTTTGTGGTTTAAGTGGTTTTTTGTGGTTACTTTCAATTCATTTATGGTTAATTTTTGTGGTTTTTATTTTAACAGTATTTTATTTATCACCGAAGTAAATCTTTATTCTTGCACATTTTACTTCTCTTTTACTTAATCGTTTTCGAACTATGCAAAAAAAGTTGTAATCGATTACACAAACATAGATATTTTTTTTAAACGAAAAATAAAATTTCCCAAAAATTTCATAAAAAAAATTACATATTAGAAATTTTATTGCTTTTTTATGTAACATATGTAATTTATATCAATATAAAATATTAATAATATTATTATTAATCGTTCATTTGATTCGATTTTTACAAAAAAAACAATCGATTACATGAATATAAATTACAAAATTTATTATGTGTTGGTTTTACACTTAAAAAGTTAAAAAGATCCTAAAAAAATTTAAATACAGAATAAAGATGAGATTTATTTTAAAGAGTATTTTCTGACTATAGAAGTAAAATCATTTGCTCATGAAAAGACATTCTTAAGCTAATTGATTCATTGAAGACATAAAAAAAGCCCTTAAACAAACGTTAAGGGCCTTAAAAAGAATATATTTTAAAGTTATGCGACTTGTACGTGCACTTGTTTTTGATGTAACCTCATCAATATAAATGTAATCACCATTCCGGTCATAGCCATTGCAATACCTATAAGATTAGGCGAAGCAAAATTATAACCAGTCGCTAAAGGCAGTCCTCCTAAGAAAGCTCCTAAAGCATTCCCGATATTAAAACTTCCTTGAAGCGCTGCTGATGCAATCATCTCTGCATCTTTGGCTGTCTTAATCATAAGCATCTGAATTGGCGCAATAACAGAGAAAGAAATTGCTCCTGTTAAGAATGTCAAAAACAATGAAATATATTGATTGAAAGAGAAAAAGTAAACCATCAACAAATCAAGTACCATTACAAATAGTAACGCTAGTACGGTTGGTGCTGGCGAATATTTATCTGCCAATTTTCCTCCGACAAAATTACCGACAACCATTCCTAATCCTGCTAAGATTAAAATTGTAGAAACATCTTCCGGTGAAAATTTCGATACATTAATTAATAAAGGAGCAATATAACTGATCCAAGCAAAAAGACCTCCAAAACCAATTGCCGTAATTCCGATAATTAACCATGCTTCTGTTTTCTTAAAAAACTGAAGTTGTGTTTTCATATTCACGCTTTCACCTTTTTCAAGATTCGGCATCCATAAATAAATTGCCAAAAAGGTCAACAAACCAACAATCGCAATTAATACAAAGGTATAACGCCAAATAAAATGGTGACCTATATAAGTACCAATTGGCACACCTATTAAATTAGCAATCGTTAAACCAGCAAACATTATAGAAATTGCCTGCGCTTCTTTTCCTTTGTCTGCCAAACGGCTTGCGACTACCGCTCCCACTCCAAAGAATGCTCCGTGCGGCAATCCAGATAAAAATCGAGAAGCAAATAGAACATTATAATCAGGAGCTATAATTGATAATGCATTAAAAACTGCCAGCATTAAAGCCAAAATTAAAAGCATTTTTTTAGGCGCATAATTTCTTCCTGCGATTACTAATAAAGGCGCTCCAATAACAACTCCAAGTGCATAAGACGAAATTAAATATCCAGCAACCGGAATCGAGACTTTCATATCTGAAGCAATATCTGGGAGTAATCCCATCATTACAAATTCTGTAATACCAATAGTTAACCCTCCTAAAGAGAGTGCAATAAGACTTTTTTTCATTTTGATTTATTGTAGAAAGGAATAGATTTCTACGATGCAAAATTAACACCGTTAACCTTTAAAAAAATTGTAAATTTGTGACATAAAATTGTACATTTAAGTTATGCCTAAATTAAATCAGTTTAAAACACTTGTTCTTGATGAATTTGAAGAAGAGAAATTTCATCTTCCTCCACATACCCATACCTATTATGAAATCATTTATATAAAGAAAGGGAGTGGCATTCATCATTTGAATAACAATCTCCTTTCATACAAAGCTGGAGACTTATTTGTGATTTCGCCAGACGACGAACATTATTTCGATATAAAGAAAAGTACACGATTCATTTTTATCAAATTCACTGATAATTATTTCAATTCCAAACAAAATCTAACTTGTGATGAATTTCTCGTAAATACTCCCGAAAGTTTCATGCGAGATAAAATCTTAAAAGAAACGGTTTTAAAGTTTGATGAACCTTGCAAAACGATCTTGAAAAATACGGTTGAAAACATTGTAACATACGATCGCTATATTGACGTTACTTCTTCTCCAATTGTTTTCTATCAGATTCTTTCCATTTTTGGCTTAATTAAAGAAACGATTCGCGGTATGAATCTACAGATGCAATCGACACATTTGGATAATGAGCAAATTGCCAATTATATTCATCAAAATATATATCAGCCAAAACTAGTTCAAGTAAAAGTCATTGCAGAACATTTTAATATTGCCCAAACTTATTTTAGTGCTTATTTTAAAAGAACTTTCAGCATAAGTTATCGCGAATACATCCATAATTTGAGAACGACTTTAATCGAAAAAAGATTTCATAACAATCAATTGCCGATTAAACAAATTGCGTACGAATTTGGCTTTACAGACGAAAGTCATTTGACGAATTATTTCAAAAAACGTAAAAACATGAAACCGACTGATTTTAAGAAACTGTAGTTAGCGAAATCTTAAAAAGTGATTTCCTCACGCATTTTTATCTAAATTTGTACCTCAAAAACAATTTCTTTGAAACAGAAAACCCACATAATATTGCTTTTTATAACACTTAGTTTCTTTTTGAATCCGAGTTATACCTACGCATGTAATATCGGGAATCACAAAGAAATTGCTTCTAAAGAAGAAAACAGCTGTTCTAAAAAATGTCGCGAAAAGAAAACTTCAAAACAAGAAAAACACAATTGTGATGGAAAATGCAGTCATTCTGGCTGTACAACTTCTGCATTACAATTCGTTATTTTAACTTCAACCGATCTTGATTTGCAAAATGACGTTTTCAATTTTTCTTTAAAAAACGCAATTTCATCTTACAGTAATTCTACTATTTCTGCGGGATTTACTTCTATTTGGCTGAAGCCGAAAATATAATTATCGCATTTATGACAGCCCATATTGGGCCTTTTTTTAAACGAAATTTTTAATTAATTTTAAAGGAAAATAAATCCTTTACCAAATATTATATACAATGAAAAAATCAATCATAGCTTTAGCAACTGTACTAACCGCATTAATTAGTGCAAACAATATTCAGGCAAATACAATAAAATTAGAATCAGGAACGACAGAAGTCGTTGACACAAATCAGCTTCAATCTGTATATGACGCTTATTTTGATGTTAAAGATGCACTTATAAAAAGTGATAGCAAATTGACTTCGGCAAAAGCAAGCAACATTATTGACTGCTATTACTGCCGTAAAAATGGACAAATTAAAAAGCAATGAACATACGGTTTGGATGAAAGTGGTAAAGAAATTAACTGCTGACGCTAAAAGTATTTCAGCTACAACAGATCTTAAAAAGCAACGTGAAACTTTTAAATCTTTATCTAAAAACACTTACGATTTAATAAAAGTTTCTAATCCAGAACAGCCAATCTACAAACAATATTGCCCAATGGCAGACGCTGATTGGTTAAGTAAAGAAAAAGCAGTTAAAAACCCTTATTATGGTTCTTCGATGCTGACTTGCGGAAATGTAGTAGAAACGATCAAATAAATATGAAGCTTTACATCAAAAATATGGTGTGCAGCCGATGCAAAATGGTAGTGAAGTCTGAGTTCGAAAAACTCGGACTTCAACCTATTTCTGTAGAATTAGGAGAAGTTGAACTACAGGAAGAAATCAACGATTTGCAAAAAGAAATTTTATTAGAGAACCTGCAATCTTTGGGTTTTGATCTACTCGATGATAAAAAAACAAAAACAGTCGAAAGAATAAAAAACCTGATTGTAGATTTGGTTCATCATAAAAACAATGATTTAAAAATCAACCTATCAGAATATCTCGCAGAAAATTTAAATCAAGATTATAATTCATTAAGCAATTTATTTTCTGAAATCGAAAACACAACAATCGAAAAGTATTTCATAAGCCAGAAAATCGAAAAAGTAAAAGAATTATTGATTTACAATGAGCTTTCCTTAAGCGAAATTGCAGATATTCTAAATTACAGCAACGTAGCACATTTGAGTAATCAGTTCAAAAAAATTACGGGCTACACTCCTACTTCATTTAAACAATTGAAAGATAATAAGCGTATTCAGATTGAGAATATTTAATCTCTCGCAAAGTCGCAGAGGCGCAAAGTTTTTTTGTCTCCCGCAGATTCAGCAGATTTAGCAGATAAATTAATTGTAAGTATTAAAATTTAAATCTGTTAAATCTGCTGAATCTGCGGGAGATTATTTTTTAATTATCTTATTAATTATAAAACTTCGCGTCTCTGCGTCTTTGCGAGATTAATATCAACTTTAAAAAAAAATCTGTGTTAATCTTTTTAATCTGTGGCTAACTTTTTATACACAAAGCTTTGAGAACTCTCTAATCTTTAAACAAACAAAACTTAATGCACTTTGCGTAAATTCTTTGCGCTCTTTGCGTTAAAAAACAGCATTTAGTAAATCTTACAAATCATTCCCAAAATTCTACAAACCGAACTCACAGATAGTTCAGAAATTTGCATTGTAATACTTAAAAACCAATACAATGACTCATCAATATATAATTTCAGGAATGTCGTGCAACGGATGTCGAACTAAAGTCGAAAAAACTCTAAACGAAGTTGAAGGCGTTCAGGCAGAAGTGACTTTGAATCCGCCAATGGCTACGATCACAATGGAGAAACATGTTCCGACAGAAAAATTTCAAGAAGTTTTAGTCTGCCGGAAATTATAGTATTGAAATGGATTCTCCTAAAAATCACGGCGAAGCTAAATCTTGCTGTTCTGGCCATAAAAAAGAGAATCACAACCATAATCATCATAAAACAGAAACTAAAAAAGTACACGTGCACAGTGCAAATGGCGTTTATTATTGCCCAATGCATTGCGAAGGCGACAAAACATATAACAAACCCGGAGACTGTCCCGTTTGCGGAATGGATTTAGTACCTCAAGTTGCTATAACGTCCACACAATTTACGTGTCCGATGCATCCAGAAATCGTTTCGAACGAACCTGGCGACTGTCCGATTTGCGGAATGGATCTGGTTCCAATTCAAGCTTCAGAAAGTGAGGAAAATAAAACTTACACTGATTTATTGAAGAAAATGAAAATCGCGATTTTGTTTACACTTCCAATTTTCATCATTTCAATGTCAGAAATGATTCCGAATAATCCGCTATACAATATAATGTCTATCGAAAAATGGAACTGGGTTCAGTTTCTATTTTCACTTCCTGTTTTATTTTATGCTGGCTGGATGTTTTTTGTTCGTGCCTACAAATCTATTGTGACATGGAATTTAAATATGTTTACACTAATCGGAATTGGAACAAGTGTTGCCTTTCTATTTAGTATTGTCGGAATGTTTTTTCCTGATATTTTTCCATCCGAATTCAAATCACATCACGGAACCATTCATTTGTATTTTGAAGCCACAACTGTAATTATCACCTTAGTTTTATTAGGACAATTATTGGAAGCCAAAGCCCACGGACAAACTAATGGTGCAATTAAAGAACTATTAAAATTAGCGCCAACTGAAGCGACTTTAGTTGAAAACGGAATTGACAAAGTAATTTCTATTCATAACATTAAAAAGGGCGATTTACTTCGTGTAAAACCAGGAGAAAAAATTCCGGTTGACGGAAAAATAACTACTGGCGAAAGTAGTATCGATGAGTCAATGATAACTGGAGAACCAATTCCTGTTGATAAAAAAACAGGCGATGCTGTAATTTCAGGAACTATAAACGGTACAAAGTCATTTGTAATGATTGCTGAAAAAGTGGGGTCAGAAACCATGCTTTCTCAGATTATTCAAATGGTAAATGACGCAAGCAGATCTCGCGCTCCAATTCAGAAATTAGCCGATCGCGTTTCTAAATATTTTGTTCCAACCGTTGTTATTATTTCGGTTTTAACCTTTTTTGCTTGGGCAAAATTCGGACCTGAACCCGCTTATGTTTACGGATTAATTAATGCAATTGCTGTTTTAATTATTGCCTGTCCTTGTGCGCTTGGGTTGGCAACTCCCATGTCGGTTATGGTTGGGATCGGTAAAGGAGCACAAAACGGAATCCTGATCAAAAATGCTGAAGCTCTAGAGAACATGAATAAAATTGATGTTTTAATCACCGACAAAACAGGAACCATTACAGAAGGAAAACCATCTGTAGAAAAAGTCTATTCGGTTACTAATGAGGAAGATTTTCTGCTTCAAAATATTGCTTCTTTAAATCAGCACAGCGAGCATCCTTTAGCGCAAGCCGTAGTCAATTTCTCGAAAGTAAAAAATAGTGCTTTAAAAGAAGTTCAAGGTTTTGAAACTATTGCAGGAAAAGGTGTTTTAGGAACAATCGAAAACAAGAAAGTAGCTTTAGGAAATAAAAAATTAATGGACGAAATCGGTGCTTCTGTTTCTTCTGATTTAGAACAAAAAGTAACTGTTGAACAAAATTTAGGAAAAACTATTTCGTACATCGCAATTGAAAATGTTGTTTTAGGTTATGTTGCCATTACTGATGCCATTAAAGAAAACAGTGCTAAAGCGATCAAAGAATTAATCGATCAAGGCGTTGAGGTTATCATGATGACGGGAGATAACCACAATACAGCAAAAGCAGTTGCTGAACATTTGCATTTGAGTTCGTTTAAAGCAGATTGTCTTCCACAAGATAAATTAAAAGAAATTGAACGTCTTCAAGCTCAAGGAAAAATTGTTGCCATGGCGGGAGACGGAATCAATGATGCACCTGCTTTGGCTCAATCTAACATCGGAATTGCTATGGGAACAGGAACAGATGTTGCAATCGAAAGCGCCAAAATCACTTTGGTTAAAGGCGATTTAAACGGAATTGTAAAAGCTAAAAACCTCAGCCATGCTGTAATGTCAAATATCAAACAGAATTTATTCTTTGCTTTTATATATAATACTTTGGGCGTTCCAATTGCGAGCAGGAATTTTATATCCGTTTTTAGGGATATTGCTTTCTCCAATGTTGGCTGCTGTTGCCATGAGTTTAAGTTCTGTATCTGTAATTGTAAATGCGTTGCGATTGAGAAATTTAAAATTATAAGCTAATGATTAAGATCAAATATATACTTATACTATTTTTAATCGCTTTTCAGCTAAAGGCGCAAAAAGTAGTACGTTATGATTTGCATGTTCGCGATACGATTGTAAATTTTTCGGGTAAAGAAAAACGTGCGATTGCGGTAAACGGACAAATTCCGATGCCGACGCTAACTTTTACTGAAGGCGATATTGCAGAAATTTATGTTCATAACGAACTCAAAAAAGAAACGACTTCAATGCATTGGCACGGATTATTTCTGCCAAATAAAGAAGATGGTGTTCCGTACCTAACTCAAATGCCAATTGAGCCTGGAACAACTCATAAATATACTTTTCCGATTATTCAGAATGGAACTTATTGGTATCATAGCCATTCTGGTTTGCAGGAACAAATTGGTTTATACGGACTTTTTATCATCAACAAGAAAAAAGACGATTCAACTATTAGAAAAGGCATTGACGATTTACCTACTATTCCAGTTATTTTAAGCGAATGGTCAGATTTAAAACCAGAGAATATTCAGCGAATGCTTCATAATGCAAATGATTGGTTTGCGATTAAAAAAGGAACAACACAAAGTTATGCCGAGGCTATAAAAAAAGGACATTTTTCGACCAAAGTAACCAACGAATGGAAACGAATGAACGCCATGGATGTCAGTGATGTTTATTATGAAAAGTTTCTGCTTAATGGGAAAAATGAGCAACAGCTTTCTGATTTTAAACCAGGCTCTAAAGTCCGCTTACGAATTGCCAACGGAGGCGCATCAAGTTATTTTTGGCTGACTTATGGCGGAGGAAAAATCACCGTTGTTGCCAGTGACGGAAACGATGTCGAACCAGTAGAAGTTGATTGCTTGATTATTGCGGTTTCTGAAACTTATGATGTTGTCATTACAATTCCTGAAGACAATAAATCTTTTGCTTTTTTGGCTACAGCCGAAGACAGAACGGGATCTGCTTCTTTATTTTTAGGAAATGGCGAAAAACAGCCTGTTCATCATCTTTCGAAATTAAAATATTTTGAAGGCATGAAAATGATGAATGATATGATGAAGATGAACGGCGAAATGAACGATATGGGTATGAATATGTCTCTGAACAAAATGGACATGAACGCCGTAATGTATCCAGAAATTTCGGGGGAAGATGAAAATGCAAAACCTGCAATGGATCATTCGAATCATAATATGGAAGAGATGAAAATGAAAAGTGACAGCACAGAAACTTCTGAAATCGTGACTTTAAATTACGGAAT
Source organism: Flavobacterium ginsengisoli (assembly GCF_029625315.1). Taxonomy (NCBI): domain Bacteria; kingdom Pseudomonadati; phylum Bacteroidota; class Flavobacteriia; order Flavobacteriales; family Flavobacteriaceae; genus Flavobacterium; species Flavobacterium ginsengisoli. The sequence goes on along the minus strand of NZ_CP121110.1, from coordinate 4,465,449 downwards.
GCTGAAATCTCCTTTTAAAACCAATCTTCCGAAAGATGCACCTGTCAAAGAATTACGTTTTACGCTTTCTGGAAATATGAATCGTTATGTTTGGAGTTTGGATAATAAAGTGGTTTCTGAAACCGATAAAATTTTAATTAAAAAGGGAGAAAACGTCCGCATTGTTTTATATAATGGTTCGATGATGCGCCACCCAATGCATTTACATGGACATGATTTTAGAATTTTAAATGAACACGGAGATTATTCTCCACTTAAAAATGTAATTGACATTATGCCAATGGAAACCGATACGATCGAGTTTCAGGCAAATGCTGATGGCGACTGGTTCTTTCACTGCCATATTTTATATCATATGATGGCTGGAATGGGAAGGATTTTTAGTTATGAAAATTCAGCGCCAAATCCGCTAATTCATCATCCAGAAATGGCTTTTAAAATGCTGAAAATGGACGACAGAATGTTTCATTTTAGAGCAGAAAATGATTTTGCATCTAATGGAAACGACGGTGAAGCAATGTTCAGCAATACCAGATGGAGTATTGGAACCGAATGGAGATTGGGTTATAATAACGAACATGGTTACGAAACTGAAACTCACATTGGAAGATATATTGGAAAAAATCAGTGGCTGATGCCTTTTATTGGTTTTGACTGGCGATACCGAAGAATGGGAATAGACGAACAGGAACAAAATCTTTTCGGACAGAAAAATACCAAAGATAATCGTTCGGTTTTTAGCGCTGGTCTTGAATATACTTTGCCAATGCTCATAAAAGCGCAAGTCGAAGTATATACAGATGGAAATGTCCGCCTGCAATTTGAACGAAAAGACATTCCTCTTTCAAAACGTCTTCGTATGAATTTAATGTGGAATACCGATAAAGAATATATGGCTGGTTTAAAATATATTGTTGCCCGAAACTTCGGAATCACAACACATTACGATAGTGATATGGGTATTGGATTTGGAGTGAATTTGAATTATTAATTATAAAAACATTAACTTTTTTGTAAGAATCAACTCAACGAAATCTTTCTATATTTGACTACCAATTATAATCTCTAACACAAAAAACATTTAATTAAAATGACAAAAGTTATTACAGTAATGACAGCAGACTTTATTCTCAATTGGCGTAATGGCTCAAGAAACAAAACCTGCTACAAAAGAAAAAGCAAAAAAAGAATCTTGCTCGCAAAAAAACAGCAGATAAAAAAGATAAAAAATCTTGTTGCGTTAAAAAATAATTGAAAATCATATTTTATAAAAAGGGCCTTAAAAATTTAAGGCCCTTTTTATAATCAAAATTATTGAGTGCTTACATATAAATATCCTGATTTTTTAATTTGTTTCCCATTATTCTCATATTCTAAAATATAGAAATAAGTTCCTGTAGGAATCATGTCTTTCTTTAAAACAGTAGCACGTCCAGAAGAAAAGCCATCAAAAGGATCAGTAATATTATCGTACCCTTTTTTACTGTAAATCAGCACACCATATCGGTTATAAATCTCAACTGTATTATTTGGAAAACAATCAATATTCTTAATTACAAATGTATCATTTATACCATCTCCATTTGGAGACAAAGCATTATAAATAGTTTCCATACAAGAAACATTGACCTTTTGACTAAATACATTTTTATTGCCACATTCGTCGACTGCTGTCCAAGTTCTTTCCAACGAATATCTACCGCTGCAATCACCATCTGTTTTTTCTTCATTATATGTTACTGTTGCTATACTACAATTATCAGTTGCTGTAAGAATTACTGGGTCAGGAATAGTATCACAATCTGCATTTATAACAGCAGGTGGTAATGCTTCTGTAAATACGGGAGCTGTTCTATCATTTACTGTAATGACCTCCGTACATTTTGAACTGTTTAAAATTGTATTTTCTCCTGCATCATGTATACCATTATTATTATCATCTGCATATTCCGTAATTGTATAAGTTCGTACTACATTAGTATTACATCCTTGATTCTGACTATTTTCTGCTGTAATATCAATGATTCCACAATTATTGGTGATTTTTCCATTTCTATTTCCTAATGCTTGAAACTGAGCAATTGTTAAACTCGTTGCTGTTGGCAATTCATCAGCACAAGAAACAGTTTGAGCTGGGAAAGTCGGACAAACAACATCAAAAACACAGCAATTAGGCGAAACACCTGCTACATTCAGAGTATTGCATTTGTACTGATCTTGTATATTTACATTATAATCTGTACCACCACTTATAACATTTGAAGTCCAATTATTACCCGACCACGTTCCTGGAGCACCTGTTCCTACAACTGTAAATGGTGCTTTTCCAGATACCGATAAAGTAACTACATATTCGGGTTTATTAGTCAAACAAGTTGCTTTTTCTGGTTCTTCTAATACAATTGTATTAATAACTATTTTCTGTTCGGCAGTAGAAATATTTCCGTTTCCGTCATTAAATGTCCAGATTACCAATGTTGTTCCTTCTTCAGTCACTGGAAACGTCGTTGTTGTTGTTCCAGTAATAATTCCCGCGCAATTATCAACTGCAGTTGGTGCCTCTAAAGTTACAGAACATTGATCTGTAATATCTACCAAAACAGGTGCTACAGGTGCTGTAACATCTTTAATAATAACATTCTGAACCGCCGTTTCAATGTTTCCGTTTCCGTCATCAAATGTCCAGGTCACTTCTGTCGTGCCCTGTGCCGCGATTGGGAAACTTGTTAAAGTGGTTCCTGTAACCGTTCCAGCGCAGTTGTCTGTAGTGGTCGGAGGTGTTATTGAAGCCACTTCGCATTCCGCTGCAACAGGATCCAAAACAGGTTTTGCAGGTTTGGTGGTGTCTTTAATGACCACTTGCTGAACAGCTGTTTCAACATTTCCGTTGCCGTCATCAAATGTCCAGGTCACTTCTGTCGTGCCCTGCGCCGTGATTGGGAAACTTGTTAAAGTGGTTCCCGTAACCGTTCCAGCGCAGTTGTCTGTAGTGGTCGGAGGTGTTATTGAAGCCACTTCGCATTCCGCCGTAACAGGATCCAAAACAGGTTTTGCAGGTTTTGTGATGTCTTTAATGACCACTTCCTGAACCGCAGTTTCAATATTTCCGTTCCCGTCATCAAATGTCCAAGTGACTTCTGTCGTTCCTTGTGCTGTGATTGGGAACCCTGCTAAAGTGGTTCCCGCAATTGTTCCAGCGCAGTTGTCAATCGTGGTCGGAGGTGCTATTGAAGCCACTTCGCATTCCGCTGTAACAGGATCCAAAATAGGTTTTGCAGGTTTTGTAATGTCTTTAATGACCACTTCCTGAATGGCCGTTTCAATGTTTCCGTTCCCGTCATCAAATGTCCAGGTCACTTCTGTTGTGCCCTGCGCCGTGATTGGGAAACTTGTTAAAGTGGTTCCCGCAATTGTTCCAGCGCAGTTGTCAGTCGTGGTCGGAGGTGCTATTGTAGCCACTTCGCATTCGGCTGTAACAGGATCCAAAACAGGTTTTGCAGGTTTCGTGATGTCTTTAATGATGACTTCCTGAACCGCTGTCTCAATATTTCCGTTCCCGTCATCAAATGTCCAGGTCACTTCTGTTGTGCCCTGCGTCGTGATTGGGAACCCCGCTAAAGTGGTTCCCGTAACCGTTCCCGCGCAGTTGTCTGTCGTGGTCGGAGGTGTTATTGAAGCCACTTCGCATTCCGCCGTAACAGGATCCAAAACAGGTTTTGCAGGTTTGGTGATGTCTTTAATGACCACTTCCTGAACCGCTGTCTCAATATTTCCGTTCCCGTCATCAAATGTCCAGGTCACTTCTGTTGTGCCCTGCGCCGTGATTGGGAAACTTGTCAAAGTGGTTCCCATCACCAATCCTTTACAGTTGTCCGTAGCAATTGGAGGTGTTATTGTTGCGACCTCGCATTCGGCGGTAACAGGATTCAGAATTGGTGCAACAGGTTTGGTGATGTCTTTAATGACCACTTCCTGAATCGCCGTTTCAATGTTTCCGTTCCCGTCATCAAACGTCCAAGTGACTTCTGTCGTGCCCTGTGCTGTGATTGGGAAACCTGTTAAAGTGGTTCCCATCACCGTTCCCGCGCAGTTGTCTGTAGTGGTCGGAGCTGTTATTGTAGCCACTTCGCATTCCGCTGCAACAGGATCCAAAACAGGTTTTGCAGGTTTGGTGGTGTCTTTAATGACCACTTGCTGAACAGCTGTTTCAACATTTCCGTTGCCGTCATCAAATGTCCAGGTCACTTCTGTTGTGCCCTGCGCCGTGATTGGGAACCCCGCTAAAGTGGTTCCCGTAACCGTTCCAGCGCAGTTGTCTGTCGTGGTCGGAGGAATTATTGAAGCCGCTTCGCATTCCGCTGCAACAGGATCCAAAACAGGTTTTGCAGGTTTGGTGGTGTCTTTAATGACCACTTCCTGAATGGCCGTTTCAATGTTTCCGTTCCCGTCATCAAATGTCCAGGTCACTTCTGTTGTGCCCTGCGCCGTGATTGGGAAATTTGCCAAAGTTGTTCCTGTAACCGTTCCAGCGCAGTTGTCTGTAGTGGTCGGAGGTGCTATTGAAGCCACTTCGCATTCCGCCGTAACAGGATCCAAAACAGGTTTTGCAGGTTTGGTGATGTCTTTTATGACCACTTCCTGAACCGCTGTTTCAATGTTTCCGTTTCCGTCATCAAATGTCCAAGTGACTTCTGTTGTGCCTTGTGCCGTGATTGGGAAACCTGCTAAAGTGGTTCCCGTAACTGTTCCGGCGCAGTTGTCTGTCGTTGTCGGAGGTGCTATTGAAACCACTTCGCATTCGGCTGTAACAGGATCTAAAATAGGTTTTGCAGGTTTGGTTATGTCTTTGATATTTACTGTTTGTATTACTGTTTGGGTAAAACCTCCACCATAATCAAATGTCCAGGTCACTTCTGTTATTCCCTGAGTCGTAATTGGAAAGCTTGTTGGAGTTGTTGCAGTTATTATTCCCGCACATAGGTCAGTCAAAGTTGGAACTGCTGGCGATGCAGAACATTCTTCAATTATATCTGGAAGTGCAGCTGGTAAAACTGTAGCGTTGATTGTTATATCTGTTGAAACGGTATTAGAGCAAGTTCCATCACTAAAGACATAAGAGATTGTATGCATTCCTACTGTTGAAGATGCTAAATTAATTTCTCCTGTTGCGACATCAATTGTTAAACCTGCATCACTGTTAAAAGTTCCTCCTACTGTTCCCGTTAAAGTTACGGCAGCGCTGCCACGATTACAATACACACTATTGCTATACGAAATTGTAGCTACTGGCAATTGATTTACATTAACTGTTACTTCCTTCGCTGGTGGTGGAAGCGCACAAACACCATCACCTTCAACTGTGACATAATAGGTTGTTGTAACATTTGGTTTAACATCTATTGTTTCGACATTGCTTATTAAATTTTCTAAAGCAAGCATCTGTATACCATGTAAAAATTGGATTCGTTAAAGGACTCGAGGCTGTCAAGGTCGCTGTTTCTCCTTGACAAATAGTTTCGTCTGAAACCACTATATCAGCAACTGTTGCTAAAGGCTTAACTGTTACTGTTACCGCTTTACGATTTCCAGCTTCGTTTACACAAAGATCACTGCCTTCAACTCCTACATAATAAGTTGTTGTGGATGTTGGACTAACTACAAGATTATCATCAACAGCTAACACGGATGCTGATGATAAATTACTATCATACCATGTAAAAATCGGATTTGAAATATTGGGCGCTAAAGCTTCCAAAAGAATTCCTGTTTCGTTTGGACAAATTGACCTGTCTTCAGTAATAATTTCCGAAACATCTGTTCGCGGACTTACAGTAACTGTAAAATGAGCTGTTTCGTCAGTACCACAGCCACTTGCTATTGCAGTAATAACCGCTGTACCATTAAAGGAAGAATTCCAATTTACTATTCCCGCTGTAATTGTTCCTGCTTCGAGAGGAGAAATGCTGTAATTAATAGCTGTAGCATTTACTGCTGTAGCAGTATAATCAGATTGCTGAGCACTAACAGATTGACATATTACGCTAGGACTTAAAGCATTAAAAATTGGTGTCTGTACCTCTGGAAGAGTATTTACTGTTACAATTGTTGAACCATTTATCACGCAGCCCGCCGTACTGTTGATCGTAACTTTGTACTCTCCATTATTTGCTGTTGTCAAATTTGGAATATCCAGTATATTCCCTGTAACTGTAGAATTATTTGGCAGTGTCCATACAATACTGCTAACAGGCCCTACAGCGACAGTGGAAAAATGAAGTGAAGCACCACTGCAATAAGTATTATCTCCAAAAATAACATCTGTTAATTGAGCGAGAGTCGCTAATTTAAAAGACTGCACTACCTCATAACAAAGCGTTTTTGCCTTTATATCATAATTTCCCGCAGTTAATCCTGTAAAAACTGCAGATGTTTGTCCTGTTGCCGGAAAATTTGCATCTGTATCTTTTTTTATGTAATAAGTTATTGTTCCCGCAGCATTATTAATTTTTACGGTCAAATTTCCTGTTGTATTTCCAGGACAGATAACTCCTCCTGACTGTGAAAGATCAAAAGCAGGAAAATCTTGTGTAACTGTTAACGGTACGGGTGTTGTATTTTCAAATACTTCTGAAGGGAGTAATAAACGGTTGTCTGATTTCCTGCTTAATGCGATCTGATAATCCCCTGGCAAATCTGCCGTAAAAGTAAAAGGAATCACTAGATTGCCTCTTAGAACAAAATTACCATCAATACTAACAAAAGTACTAGCCCCAGCAGGTGCACTGAGAATTCTAGGAGTAGCATAATCATATCCGTAAACACTCTGTAAAGGTCCTGACGTATCAAACATCTTTCCAACAGCTGTAATCTTAACTTCACCTTTCTTAATATATCGGTCGCAGGCTATGGTACTTGGAACAGAAGTTATATTTTGAAGTCGCACACTCACAATATAACTATTTAAAACAATATCATAGTCAGCTGTAAAACACTGAGAATCTCTTATTCTTATTTTATATGTTCCTGGTGTTAGATTATTTCCCAGGCCAATATTATAAGATCCCGTTGTTGGTGTTACGGTTAGATTAATATTCGTGGGCCCACTGATTGTCTCAACATAAACAGGTGCTATAAGTCCAAGAGCACTTGTCAAATTATTTATTACGAGAGCACATTTCCCAATGTTTTTACCACTTAAACCATCTGTAAAAGTTATTTTGTCCTTAGTTAATATCGGAGTAAAATAAGCAGGATCTATATACAAATTATTAGGGTCTGTCTGAGAAGGAGGTTTAGGGGTAGTTGTGGAGGAAGTACTGTTTCTAAATAAATAAGATGGCAGTAAAGCTCCAGTACCATCTTTTACGACGACAGTATAGGTTTTGCCTATATCTACCTTAAATTTAAAATTTTGAGGTAGTACATAATGCTGTGTATTTGAAGTTCCATTTTCTGTAATATCCAGCGTAATAGGCTGACATCCTCCTGATTGAAAAGTACTTGTCCAGATTTCAACTTGGCTTGGCGGGGCACAAGCGGCGGGAGTACTGTCATCATAAATTGTAAAACCTGTGAACGTAAAGGGTTTTATTTTAAATTCATTATAAGCGACTAAATCTAATTGGTTTGTCTTAGTAATACCACAAATCGTAACCGAAACTTTTATTAATCCCCATTTGCTCCGATCATTAGGAAGTACATAACTAGTACTAGTGCTCACTTGACCACTAGTTAAATTATCATAAACATCATATCCGCCAGACGCATTTTGTATTTCTACTTTATAAATAGGATTTCTTCCTCCATAAAATGTTGGCCCTCCAGTTGGAGTTGTTATGTCTGTTATGGTGTTTGTACCGGTCATAAATGCGATATTGGTAATAGAAGCCGATACAATTCCTGAACAAACATCACCTGGCGTATTATAAACCACATTAAAATAAGACGTAGTTGGTTGCGGATTAACCGTTCCTAAAGTAAAATCCGAATAAATCACATTGGACTGTACTACTATAGTATTTGGCGCATATACCACTGTACCACAAGCATCTGTCCCCCTTAAGGTATAAGTTCCTGCTGCAACTCCATCAAAAATTGCAGTTGTAGATGATCCAGTTGTTTGCTTTTGCTTGCACAACAACATTACTTGAGTTTAACAATTCTACATTATACGGCTTATTACCTCCAGACAATGAACCAGTTACCCTTCCTAATGGATCTGTACCACCGCAGTAAGCATATCTAGTAGCGTAATAGGCTGTAAAGCTGGGAGAAGTTGTAACATATTGGTTGGCAACTGCAATAGTTGAAGAAGAGGAAACAAAATTAGCACCATTATAATATCCATAATAATAATTCCCTGGAGCCAAAAAGGAAAAAACCGGAGAAGTACTGCTGATAACATCAGCAGCTGTGTAAGGAGATTTTGCAATACCATAGATAATGGGCTCTGGTATGCCTGATGCTGTTAACTCTATTTTTCCATTAGCGAGCACAAGTTGATGGTGTTGCAACAGCCGTAACGGTTTGAGAATACAGCTTTGTTAAACCAATAAAAGAAATTAATAAAAATAGAGTAGCCTTTGTTCTCATAAATATGTATTTATTAAAAACAAATATTTACAACAGCTCAATGTGTTATAAAATCAATTATTCTGCTTTATATTTGCTTTTAGTGTTTATCTTCTGTCTAAATTGTTTTTAGACAGTCGCAAATTTCTTTTTAGTTTGACGATTTGTTTTACCTCTAATCGTCTAAAGAATATTAAATAGAGACATCTTTTTACCTTCTGAGAGCAGTAAAATTGTAAAAAATCAAAAAAATAAATAATAACTTACAAAAAAAATAGGCTTTATAAGTTAGAAAAACAATTTTCAAATATAGGCTTGTAGTAATTTAAAGAATGTGAACAATTGTATTGGAAGATTTTGATAAAACCATAACTATAGCAACTGTAAAGGTACTGATTTTTAACAACTTAACAATTAAGTTTTGTTTTTTGAGCTAAAAAATTCAGATATAATAAATATAGTGAGGTCAAAAAATAAAAAAAGCAATAAAAAATTTATTGCTTTTACTTCTATATTAAAATAGATATAGATTGAACGAAATAATTATTTCACTCGAATACTCCATTCAAAATCCATTTCAGAAACCTGAACACCTTCTTCATTTGTTCCAATAGATTTCATCCAGAATGTCTGTCCTTCTCCAGTTTCAATTGTTCTTTTTATAGCATCGGCAATTAAATGGCCATCGTTGCAAACAAATGTAATTCTTCCAGTTGCTTTTTTTGTAAAGTTTCCTTTGTTGTTGGCTACTAACATAGAGATTTTTCTACCGCTCTGTTGAATCTGAGAAATTACCAAAGCTCCAGTTGTTAACTCTGCCGCCATGGCTTGAACCGCAAAGTACATTGAGTTAAACGGATTTTGATTGATCCATCTGTGCTTCACTGTAACTGTACAACTACTATCGTTGATGTCTTTTACTCGCACTCCGCAAAAGTATGCAGAAGGCAATTTGAATAAGACGAATTTATTAAGTTTTGATACCGAAAGTGCCATATGATTTATTTTTTTATGTAAAAATACAAAAAAACTATGCACGCACAATAAATTATTAACTTAACAAAACGAAGCCAATAAACATAAGACTTTCGAGTGATTCTCAACAATTTAAAGTCAATTTCATAGTTTTAAATTTGTTAAATTTTTGTTAATAATTAGTACTATGCAAAACAAGATACTGTTTTTTAGCCATATATTTGCATAAGAAATTACTATATACTTTTAATCATGGAAACAACATCACCACTAATCATGGAAAAAACATCAGAAAAGAATACAGCAAGCATTTACTCATTTGAGTACTTTAAGCCAATATATAATTCCGTTTGGGAACTATATTTTTCCGCTAATAATTTGGACTAGTTACAAAGACAAATCTGAATTTGCAGATCATCACGGAAAACAGGCTTTGAACTTTCAGTTAAGCATTTTGCTTTACTCTTTAATTTTAGCACTTATTGCTATTCCAATCTTTATTACAGTTTTCTTGCAGAATCTTCCAATAGAAGCTGTCTTTAATGACGACGATTTTGTAATCAGAAATTTCAACATTCAAGCAAACATTGGAATTTTAAGTGTCGGAATTACAGCAGTCGTTCTTTTTGCAGTTTTGAAATTTGTTGAATTTTTTTTAGTGATTTATGCTTCAATAAAAGCTTCAAACGGAGAATTATATAAATATCCTCTTACGATTCCTTTTGTAAAGTAAGACTTCGAGTTCGCTCAGTCTAACTAAAAAGGTTAAAGGTTATAGACAAATCAATCATCATCAATCATCAATCATCAATCAAAAAACGAATTGTTCAATCAAAAAAAAACAAAATGAAATTATGAACATTGAAAACACAAAAGCACAGATGCGCAAAGGTGTTCTTGAGTTTTGCATCTTATCTGTTCTAAAAGAAAAAGACGCATATACATCTGAAATATTAGACACTTTAAAAAACGCAAAATTACTAGTTGTAGAAGGAACCGTTTACCCGTTGTTAACTAGATTAAAAAATGACGGTTTACTAAATTATCGCTGGGAAGAATCGACCTCAGGGCCGCCACGAAAATATTATGGATTAACCGAAATAGGACAAACTTTTTTAAACGAACTTAGCGGCACTTGGACAGAATTATCTGACGCCGTAAATCTAATCACCAATCAAAATCAATAAGTCATGAACAAAACAGTAAATATTAACTTAGGCGGGATGTTTTTTCACATCGATGAAGATGCATACTTAAAATTGACACGCTACTTTGACGCTATAAAACGATCACTTAACAACTCTTCTGGTCAAGATGAAATTATTAAAGATATCGAAATGCGTGTTTCTGAATTGTTGACAGAAAAACAAAAAAGCGAAAAACATGTTGTTGGACTGAAAGATGTTGACGAAGTGATTGCAGTAATGGGTCAGCCAGAAGATTACCGAATTGAAGATGAAGAAAACGCAAACCAATCTTTCAATAATTACGGCCCAAGAAAACACAAAAAATTATATCGCGATAAAGAAAAAGGTATGATTGGTGGTGTAGCAACAGGTTTAGGACATTATTTTGGAATTGACGCTGTTTGGATTAAAATCATATTCTTAATCTTCGTTTTTGCAGGTTTTGGAACAGGAATCTTAGCTTATTTCGTTCTTTGGATTGTAACTCCTGAAGCTGTTACAACTTCTGAAAAATTAGAAATGACAGGAGAGCCAGTAACGATTTCGAACATCGAAAAAAAAGTTCGTGAAGAAATTGATACGCTTTCTGAAAAATTCAAAAATGCAGATTATGATAAAATGGGAAACCAAGTAAAGTCGGGAGCTGAGAGAATAAGTAGTTCATTTGGAGACTTTGTCATGACGGTTTTTAAAATTTTTGCTAAGTTTTTAGGTGTGATTCTAATTATAGCAGGACTTTCAACTTTGATTATGTTATTGATTGGGGTATTTACTCTAGGAACTAACATTTTTATCGATTTCCCTTGGCAAAATTTTATTGAAGCAGGAAACTTTACAGAATATCCGCTTTGGTCATTTGGATTATTAATGTTCTTTGCAATTGGAATTCCATTTTTCTTCTTAACACTTTTAGGATTTAAATTGTTATCTCCAAATTTAAAATCAATCGGGAATATTACAAAATACACGCTTTTAGCTCTTTGGATTATATCTATTGCAATTCTTACTAGTATTGGAATCAAACAGGCTACTGAAATTTCATATGATAATAAAGTAGTAGAGAAAAAAGTTCTAGCAATTAAACCAACTGATACTTTATACATTAAATTCAAGTATAATGATTACTATACAAAAAGCTTGAACCACTATAGAGAATTTGAATTTGTACAAGATTCTGCAAACAATGAACTGATTTATTCTAATGATGTACGTATACATGTATTGCATACAGACGAGTCGACTCCATTTATGCAGATCGAAAAAAGTGCAAGAGGAAACTCTTTTACAAATGCTAAAAAAAGAGCAGAAAAAATTAATTACAAGTTTCAAGTTAACGGAAATCATTTAATTTTGGATAACTATTTTCTGACAGATGTTAAAAATAAATTTAGAGGTCAAGAAGTTGATATTTACCTTTATCTTCCAGAAGGACAACTAATTAAACCAGACTCATCTGTTAGAGATTATTACAATTCAGATGACAATTTCTTCGAATTAAATTATAAAGGAGATTACAACTATAAAGTTATCGGGGCTAAAGTAAAATGTTTAAACTGTCCTGCTGATGAAAACAATGATGAAATTGACTACGATAGTATCAACGAAGATGTTAATGAAGCAATTAATGATGCTAAAATTGATCCTGCTGACACTATAAAAGAAGTTTCGGTTAAAATTAACGGAAAAGAAGTTTTAAACGGAAAAAAACTAAAGGAAGACTAACTACTGATAAAAACGGAGTGATAATCAAAATTAACTAAACCATGATAAAAATAATCATTCATATTACGAAATTTATAATTATAACTATTACGGCTTTATTATTTGCTTCATGCAACTTTAACATGAATGCAATTGAAGGAAGCGGAAATGTTACAACAGAAAAAAGAACCGTTAATGGAGAGTTTAAAAATATCTCTGTAAGCAATGCTATCGATCTAGTTATTCAGCAATCTGACCAAACAGAAATTACAGTTGAAGCCGACGATAATCTTCAAAAAGAAATTGTTACTCGAGTAGAAAACGGAACTCTTATTATTGAATGTAAATACAGCTCTTTCCGTAACATTACGTCAAAAAAGGTAACGGTAAAAATGCCTGCAATTAATAGAATTGAAGCTTCTAGCGCATCAACTGTTGAAACTAGCGGACTTATTCATGGTGAAGATATTACTTTGGAACTTTCTAGCGCCGCATCAATGGATATGAATATTGAATCGGATAGAATTTCAATAGATACAGGAAGTGCTGGTTCTATAGAAATTAAAGGTAAAGCATTAAGCCTTAACGCATCTGTTTCAAGCGGTGGAAGTATTGATGCTGAGGAATTAATGGCGAATGATATTCATGCAGATGCTTCTAGCGGCGGAACAGTTTCTGTACACCCAATCTTGAGTCTAAAAGCAGAAGCTTCTAGCGGTGGAAATGTAAACTACAGCGGTAATCCAAAAAAAGTTGAAAAATCTGAAACTTCTGGAGGAAGCGTTAGCAAAAGCTAGACAAACAACTGTTAAATATAAAAGAAATCATTCATCAAAAGTGGATGATTTTTTTATATTTGTCAAAATCAAATCTAGAATTAATGAAAAAAAGTACAGCGCTGCTCTTATTATTATTTGTTACAACCTTGACTTTTGCACAAAAAAGAGAAAAAATAAAAGGTTCTAAAATCGTTACCACCTCATTACAAGAAATTGGAAGTTTTGACGCTCTTGAAGTCGACGATAACCTGGAAGTTTACTTGGAAGAGGGAGAAAAAAATGCAATCAAAATCGAAGCCGATGATAACCTGCACGATATTGTAGGAATGGATTTAAGAGAAAAAACGCTTCGATTATATACTAATAAAGAATCTACTATTTTCAAGAAATTATCTGTAAAAGTTACTTATACTAAATCGTTAAAAAAAGTAATTACTAAAAATGAAGCCGTTGTTTATGCTATTCAAGAACTGCATTTAGATGACATCACAATGAATTGCCTTGACTTTTCTAAACTATTTTTGAATGTAAATTCTAAAAAATTCACTCTTATAGCAGATGATAAAACAAGGACAGAATTAAATTTAAAAGCAGAAGACGGAATCTTACAGTTGAGCAAAAATGCAGTTGTTAAATCTTTAGTTTCTGCTATAAAATTCAAATGTGATTTATATCAAAAAGCAAATGCTTGCGATAGAAGGTATTGCTGAAAAAGCAACTATTAGATTAGACAATAATTCTGTTTTTACGGGAGTAAAATTTACTTTGAAAGAAGCAAATGTAACTGCTGAAAGTTCTGCTATTGGAAGTATTCTAGCCGAAACTACACTTTCTTTAGCAATAGGTGACAAAGCAGAAATTTCTCTTTACGGAAATCCAGCAATACAGCTTACGCGTTTTTCTGAAGAAGCGAAGTTGCTTAAAAAGATTAAGTAAATTAAGTAGATTAGGTTTTATAAAATCATCTGATTTTTTACAAGATGCGAAAAGAAAGAAGTTTACTTAGAAAAAACTGGAGTAATTTAAGAGCCGAAATAGCCAATATAATTACCAAAAAAGAAATTTCTAAAGAAGATTTTCGCCCTTTATCAACAAATGAAAATTGGGAAAAAATTGAAAATAATATAATTAATATTTTCTGCAATTTATCGCATTCTAACAAAAAGCCAGCTTGGATTTGGACCGATTTTAAACTCGATACATTTGCACTTTCAAATTTAGCTCAACGTCCTGAAAATTATCTTGATAAATTAGTTGACGAAGAAGAAAATGTCTGGTACATAGTTAACGAAACAATTAATGAAAGTGATAAATTTTGGTTTTACGAAGGAAAAATAAAAACAATACAAATCATTATTGGTGAGAGTTGGTTTAGTGATCTTTATATAGTATCCAAAAAATATGAATGGTTAATAACCATTAATCATCATGACACTTTAATTGCGACAGGAAAAACAATGTCTGACAAACTAAGAAGGTTAGAAACAATCAAAAAATAATTAAAAAAAATCCCAATTAAAATTGGGATTTTTTTATGCAAAGTTTTAAACGCTCCAACAGTCTTGAAACCTAAAACTGGAAAGCTTTAAACTAAAATTATTCTTTAGAAGCTAAATATCTTTCTGCATCTAATGCAGCCATACATCCTGTACCTGCAGCAGTAATTGCTTGACGGTATACATTATCAGCGGCATCACCAGCTACGAAAATACCATCAACATTTGTTTTAGATGTTCCTGGAGTATTTACGATGTAACCTGTTTCATCTAATGTGATATAATCTTTAAAGATATCTGTATTTGGTTTGTGTCCAATTGCTACGAAGAAACCAGTTGCAGGAATTTCGATAGTTTCTCCCGTAGTTTTATTTAATGCTTTAATAGCATGAACTACATTATTATCTCCAAGAACTTCAACTGTATCATGGTTCATTAAAATCTCAATGTTTTCGGTTTTACGAACACGCTCTTCCATAATTTTAGAAGCTCTAAACTTTTCACTTCTAACCAACATTGTTACTTTTTTACAAAGTTTAGATAAGTAATGTGCTTCTTCACAAGCAGAATCTCCTGCTCCAACAATAACAACATCTTGATTTCTGTAGAAGAATCCGTCGCAAACTGCACAAGCAGAAACTCCACCACCCATATTTAAAT
Organism: Flavobacterium ginsengisoli; assembly: GCF_029625315.1. Classification (NCBI taxonomy): domain Bacteria; kingdom Pseudomonadati; phylum Bacteroidota; class Flavobacteriia; order Flavobacteriales; family Flavobacteriaceae; genus Flavobacterium; species Flavobacterium ginsengisoli. The sequence continues at coordinate 4,450,080 of NZ_CP121110.1, read as the reverse complement.
AGTGTTGTTCTGATGGCAATCCTAAATATTTAGCCGAAGCACCTGTAGAAATAATTACAGTTTCGCAGTGTAATTCGATTGTATCATTAATCCAAACTTTATGAATATCTCCAGAAAAATCAACTTTTGTTGCCCATCCGTCACGAATGTCTGCACCAAAACGTTTTGCTTGTTCTTGCGACTGAATCATCATTTCAGGCCCTGTTACTCCATCAACATAACCTGGAAAGTTCTCAACCTCATTAGTCGTAGTCAACTGACCACCAGGCTGCATTCCTTGATATAATACTGGATTCATGTTAGCTCTAGCCGCATAAATAGCCGCAGTATAACCTGCAGGACCAGAACCTATAATAAGGCATTTAATTTTTTCGATTGTATTTGACATAGTAATAGTTTTTTTGAGTTGCAAATGTAAACTTTATTATAAAAAATAACCTCGAAAATAAATCTGAAATAGCTATCTTAAAATAAGTTTTATTTATTTTCCTTTTTTTCTTTTACAAATCAAATTTATTTATATCTTTGCATCCGCTTTCGGGCACTACAACAAAAATTACATCTTCGGGGTGTAGCGTAGCCTGGTTATCGCGCCTGCTTTGGGAGCAGGAGGCCGCAGGTTCGAATCCTGCCACCCCGACAAAAGCCGAACAGAAATGTTCGGCTTTTTTATTTTAATTCCAACCTTATGTTTTTCGTTTATATTCTTTACAGCGCTACAAAGGAAAAATTCTATATCGGTCAAACAAATGATATCGACGATAGATTGAGAAGACACAATAGTGGACAATCACTATCCACAAAAAATGGTACTCCTTGGAAAATCATTTATACAATTCAATTAAACACAAGGTCTGAAGCAGTGACTCTGGAAGACAAAATAAAAAAACGTGGTGCAAAAAGGTATCTTCAAGATATAAATTTTGAATATCAATTGTAGCGTAGCTCGGTTATCGCGTCCCGCCTTAAAGCGGGAAGGCCGCAGGTTCGAATCCTGCCACCCCGACAAAAGCCGAACAGAAATGTTCGGCTTTTTTATTTCCATAAACTTAAAACATCAACTTTGCGTTTTTGCAACTTTACGAGCAAAAAACACAATAGAAAAATAAAAAAAACTCCGAAAACCAATAGTCTTCAGAGTTTTTGTTTCGAGATTTTTTTTTATTATTTCCCCATACTAATATAAGAAGGATACGATTCACGTTTTGGCAAAACAAATTCCTCATCAAAAGGCTGTGTGCCTTCGCCATTATTATAAGACGCTACACGTTTTGCACCAGTTGACGTGCTTCCGCCCGTACTATTTATAACATTTTGAATATTACCCGATCCAGCAAACCGAGTAATGCACATTTTCTCCAATTTCACATTTGGACTGTTTGGTATTTCAAAACCATTTTTCTTATTTACATTTCCATCCGTTCCTGTAAAAACTGCATATGAACCCATTCCGACTGTATGATGTTCTTTGACGGTATTTGCTACTTTAAAAGCCGCATAACCATCAACTCTACCTCCTTGACTACTCCAACTTGCTTGATTCGGAGCATCGTATGGAGGTTCATTCTGAAAGAAAAAAGTTCTCCCGCGCTCACCAAGCCATAACACTTCGTATTCCTGATAATGCTCAACAAATAATGCATAAAGCGTAACATCATTTCCTGTAACAATAAGTCCGTTTTTACATCTATCTCTCGTCCAGCGTGCATCACCTCCTTTTTGCGAACCATGGTCGGCACGCCACAACCAGAAATGATCTCCTACAACATTATTGCTATTTATTTGCATAGAAGCCTCAATCTGAATATTTTTTGACTGAACTCCACCTACTCTACAAGTAATATCGCTAAGCAGAATAGGATCTGCACTGTGATCCGTATTTGCTCCTTCATTACCAATTCTAATTTGATATGTGGTACTATTTAATGAATCCATCAAAAGTCCCGCAATGACAATTCCATCTTTATCATCTGCATAAATGCATCCCCAACTATTTTTCTCGGTAGGCTCAAGTGTAACTGATGCAATACCTGCTCCTAAAAGAATCGCATCTTTCCTATTTACTTGGATTGGAGCATTTAACGCATAATGTCCTGGAGTAAAAAATATATTTTTACCTGCTTTCAAAGCTGCGTTAATTTCCTTATCGGTATCTCCTTCTTTGGCAACATACCAACTCGTAATTAAATCTTGAACTTTACCTTTCCCCATATCTGTCACAGACCAAGAAACCCCAACTCTATCATTTTGCCACGCAGGAACAAACACTTTGTATTCTCCATCACTATCAATAAAAAGAAAAGGTTTTTCTCTGATAATAGGTGTCGTAGGAATAGGCGCATTACTATTATCTGCTTCAGGAGCATTGACGCAACCTTGCCACACCATATTATAAGAACCTCCCATGGCACTAGAACCCGAAGGAAAAACTGCATTTCTTGTATACCATTGTTGCTGTCCGCCCCAATTCGGCCTTGACGTAGTGTAATGAGCATCGGCAATAAAACCGCCACTTCCCCAAAAATTGGTATCTCCAATATCCGAAATATACTTAGAAGTACTTTCAATCAAAAGTCTTCTTGCGCTTGTTGATTGGGAAACCGTCCAAGAAAAATCACGCATAATTTCTACGTTTTCTACAGAACGCCAAAACGTACATGTTGCATTTGCTCCGCCAGAAAGATGCGGTCTTGTAAATATTGCGCCCAATTTAACGTCAGAAGGCACTTTTCCTAAACCTCCAATATGAGAATAAAACCCTAACTCTATAGCATTTGCCTCTTTTGACGATGCAGAACCAGAACCACCAACATCATAAGTCTGACCATTTACATTTGGTTTAAAGTAATAAGCTTGGCGTTTTGTTGTCCATTCGCCATTTGTACCACCTAAACCAATACTGCTAAACTGAGAATTAATTTCATTTCGTGCCGTTTCAGCTTTTTCGTGTTTTCGATCATAGAAATACATATTGTCTCCAAAAATTTGATTTTCGAGAGAAATTACAATAGTGATATTGTTACGAGTGACTTTATAATAATTCTCATATTTAGCTTCATTAGGCTTATTGTCAATAAATATCAACTTAGAAGTCGATCCCACTGACACAAATTCTGATGCTAAACGACTTCCTCCTCTTGTAATAATATAATTTCCCGAAGAGCCAAAAGCCGACCATGATAATGTAATAGTATGTTTCTTTTTGTTGTAAACAATTTTGCGTTCTATTTTTTTATTTCCTTCCATTGTTTCGTTAATCGAATCAGGTGAAACAAAACTGCATAAAAACAGAAAAAACGCAAATACTGCAAGTAATGAGAATGCTTTTTTACTCATAAGAATGTTCTTTTTTGTGGTTTGATAGATTGTAATAAATGTAATTTTTAGAAATCCCAAAATAGCAATAATCTTTAACCCGCATCTTCATTAGAACATTCAATTTTCTTATCAAAAACACTACAAAAACTGGATATTTTGCCTTTTTATAACATAAAGAAAGCTTATTGAACTCATCTGTTTGTCTTTAATCGCTTTTTTTTGTGTGCAAATTGAAAGAAAAAATCAAATGAAAAAAATTGTACTATTTATTGCTTTACTTTTTTTCACCATTATTAAAGCACAGCAAAAAAACAGCTTTCCTATTGACTCGTGTACGCTAATTAAAGAAAGTATTTTATATAAGAAAAATGCACACGCTTCCTATTATCATGATAAATTTAATGGAAGAAAAACAGCAAGTGGCAAAAGATTTAATAATAATAAACTCACTGCAGCGCATAAAAAATTTCCTTTTGGCACTATCCTAAAAATAACAAACGAAATAAATAAGAAATTTACAATTGTAGAAGTTACAGACAGAGGCCCTTTTGTAAAAGGACGAGAAATTGACCTCAGTAAAAGAGCATTTATGGAGATTGCTTCAAATAAAAAAAGCGGTTTAGTTTATGTTACAATTGAAATCTTAAAATAAGATTTTTTTCGAAACAAAAATAGATTCTTGTCTTTTTGCGACTAGAATATCAACTAAATTATTCAAAAATCTTATTATAATTTTATTCATAACTAAAATTATTTTCCGCCAAGCACCCATGAAACCACGATTAAGCGAACTTTCACAAATGTTAACAAAATAGATTTTCAAAAACCATAAATAATTGTATTTTTACGGTTCAAAATTCAGAAAATAAATGGGCAAAATCATTGCTATTGCTAATCAAAAAGGAGGCGTTGGAAAGACTACTACATCAGTAAATCTTGTCGCCTCATTAGGTGTTTTAGAGAAAAAAGTATTGTTGATCGACGCAGATCCACAGGCCAATGCTACATCTGGTCTTGGAATTGACGTAGAAACAGTTGAAACTGGAACTTACCAAATACTTGAGCATACTGTAACACCAAAAGAAGCCGTTTTAAAATGTACAGCTCCAAATGTAGATGTGATACCAGCTCACATTGACCTTGTTGCTATCGAAATTGAATTGGTTGACAAAGAAAACCGTGAATACATGCTTAAAAAAGCATTGGAAGAAGCAAAAGAAGAATATGATTATATCATTATCGACTGTGCGCCTTCTTTAGGTTTGTTAACCTTGAATGCCTTAACAGCAGCAGATTCTGTAGTTATTCCTATTCAATGTGAATATTTTGCACTTGAGGGATTAGGAAAATTATTGAACACTATTAAGAGTATTCAAAAAATACACAATCCTGATTTAGACATTGAAGGTTTATTGCTAACAATGTACGATTCAAGATTACGTTTATCTAATCAAGTTGTAGAAGAGGTTCAAAAACACTTTAACGACATGGTTTTTGACACTGTAATTCAGCGAAATGTAAAATTAAGTGAAGCTCCGAGTTTTGGAGAAAGTATCATTAATTATGATGCTACAAGTAAAGGTGCTGTAAACTATATTCATTTAGCTCAAGAAATTATAAAGAAAAACAGTAAATAGTTTTTATGACAAAAGTAATTAAAAAACAAGCCTTAGGAAGAGGATTATCTGCACTATTAAAAGATCCAGAAAACGACATTAAATCAGTAGAAGACAAAAATGCTGATAAAGTTGTTGGAAACATCATTGAGCTTGAAATAAGTGCGATTGAAATAAATCCGTTTCAGCCTAGAAGCAATTTTAATGAAGAATCATTACGCGAATTAGCCACTTCCATCAAAGAACTTGGCGTAATTCAACCTATTACTGTTCGTAAATTAGATTTTAATAAATATCAATTAATCTCTGGAGAGCGTCGTCTTCGTGCATCAAAATTAGTAGGCTTAACTCATGTTCCTGCCTATATTCGTATTGCAAATGACAACGAATCTTTGGTTATGGCTTTGGTTGAAAACATCCAGCGTCATGACTTAGATCCAATTGAGATTGCTTTATCATACCAGCGTTTAATTGACGAAATTCAATTAACTCAAGAACAAATGAGTGAAAGAGTTGGTAAAAAACGTTCTACAATTGCCAATTATTTACGTCTTTTAAAATTAGATCCGATTATCCAGACAGGTATTCGCGATGGTTTTATTAGCATGGGACATGGTAGAGCAATTATCAACATTGAAGATTTAGACGTTCAGACCGATATTTATCAAAAAATCGTTAGCCAAAATTTATCAGTTCGTGAGACAGAAGCTTTAGTTAAAAATTATCACGAAGGTTTACAGCCAAAAGCTGACGGAAAGCCAAAAGCTGATGCTGCATTCGTAGTTAGAGAAACTCAAAAAAACAGTTTTAACGATTATTTTGGCTCAAAAGTTGATATAAAAGTCGCTGGCAACGGAAAAGGAAAAATTACAATTCCATTTAATTCTGAAGCTGACTTTAACAGAATTATGAAATTAATAAACGGATAGTGAATAAAATTGTCCCCATTGGTCTATTGTTCTTTCTAACAGGAACCGTTTCTCTTTTTGCCCAAGCAAAAAAAGACACGGTTTTGGTCGTAAAAGACACTACTGCATTAGAAGAAATAGACCCGCTTACACCAGCAAAAGCAGACTTTCTATTCTGCTGTATTACCAGGTTTAGGTCAAGCATACAACAAAAAATATTGGAAAATTCCATTGGTTTACGGAGCAATTGGAACAAGTTTATATTTCTACATAGACAACAATAAAAAATACCACGATTATCGTGACGCCTACAAACGAAGATTAGAAGGCTATAATGATGATAAATATAAATATTTGGATGAAAGCCGACTTGTTGCTGGTCAAAAATTCTACCAGAGAAACAGAGACTTATCTGCCTTATTTGTTGTCGGATTTTATGTTTTAAACATTATTGATGCCAATGTTGACGCGGCTTTGATACAGTTTAACGTAAATGAAAGACTTTCAATGCGTCCAGAAATTTATCCTGCCGATGTAACATTTAAACCAAACGTCGGACTAACCTTTAATTATAAGTTTTAATAGATTGAATTCTATTTAAAAAATCAAAAAACAAATCATAATGAAAATTGCGCTTTTAGGATACGGAAAAATGGGCAAAGTAATCGAAAGAATTGCTTTGGAAAGAGGTCATGAAATAGTTTTAAGAAAAGATGAATTTAACACCTATGACGGACTTTCGACTGCTGATGTTGCCATCGATTTCAGCGTTCCTTCTGCAGCAGTGAGTAATATTTCTGCATCTTTTAATGCTAATGTGCCTGTAGTGTCAGGAACTACTGGATGGTTAGAACATTATGACGAAATGATTGCACTTTGTAATGAGACAAAAGGAGGATTTATTTCTAGTTCAAACTTCAGTTTAGGAGTAAATATTTTCTTTGGATTAAATGAATATTTAGCTAAAATCATGAAGCAATTCGATTCTTATAAAGTTTCGATGGAAGAAATTCACCACATTCATAAACTTGATGCTCCAAGCGGAACGGCCATTTCTTTAGCTCAAGGCGTTATTGAAAACAGCAATTACGCTAATTGGACTATGGAAGAAGCTAAAGCAAATGAAATCCAAATTGAAGCAAAAAGAATTGGAGAAGTACCTGGTACTCACACAGTAAATTACGACTCTGCCATTGACAGCATCGAAATTAAACATACTGCTCATAACCGCGAAGGTTTTGCTCTTGGAGCTGTTATCGCTGCAGAATGGCTAGCAGGAAAACAGGGAATTTTCTCAATGAAAGATGTATTAAACTTACAATAAATTGACTTAAATTCAAGATTAATAAAAACTTGAATTTGAAACTTAAAATACAATATTATGACATTTTACTCTTGGTTCGTATTTTTCTTAGCCGTTCAAATTATTCATTTTCTAGGAACATGGAAATTATATCAGGCAGCAGGAAGAAAAAGTTGGGAAGCTGCAATTCCGGTATACAATTCTATCGTTTTAATGAAAATTATTGGACGCCCAACATGGTGGACATTACTGCTTTTTATTCCAATCATTAACTTGATTATGTTTCCAGTTATATGGGTAGAAACTTTAAGAACTTTTGGCAAAAAATCAACTTTAGACACTATTTTAGGTCTTTTTACTTTAGGTTTTTACATTTATGTTGTCAATTACACACAGAAATTAGAGTATAATAAAGATCGTAAATTAACTCCCGAAAATAAAACTGCAGATACGGTTAGCTCTTTATTATTTGCAATTATAGTAGCAACATTAGTACACACTTATGTTGTACAACCATACACAATTCCGACATCATCTTTAGAAAAATCTTTATTGATTGGTGATTTCTTATTTGTGAGTAAATTAAACTATGGGCCTAGAGTCCCAATGACCACGGTAGCTTTGCCAATGGTTCACGACTCTATTCCTTTAACCAAAACTAAATCCTATTTAAGCTGGCCACAATTACCTTATTTAAGACTTCCAGCTCTTCAAAAAATAAACCGTTGCGACATTGTCGTCTTCAACTGGCCGGTCGATACCGTTCATTACTTCTTTGAACCAAAAGGAAGACCAGGTGTCATTAAACCAATTGATAAAAAATCAAATTACGTAAAAAGATGTGTTGGTATACCTGGAGACAGCTTATCAATAAAAGATGGTTACGTTTTTATTAACGGAAAAAAATTAGTTTTACCAGAAAGAGCAAAACCACAGTATTCATACGCTGTAGCTTTAGACGGAAAAACTCCAATTGACTTTGAAACGATCTTCAAAGAATTAGATATTACAGACCCAGCAGGTTTTAGAACCGAAAAAAGAGATACACTCTACTTGGGTTCATTAACAGAAGCGGGAGCAGAAAGATTCAAACATACTCCTGGAGTTACTGCTGTAATTAGAAAAATTGACACGGGAAATAACAATGATATTTTCCCTCATATCAACAAATGGAACCAAGACAACATGGGGCCTATTTATATTCCTGAAGCTGGAAAAACAGTTGCATTAACAAATGAATCACTTCCTTTCTATAAAGAAATTATTACGAATTATGAAGGAAACACTTTAGAATTGCAAGGTTCTAAATTCATTATTAATGGAAAACCTGCTACAACATATACCTTCAAACAAAACTATTACTGGATGATGGGAGACAACCGTCATAACTCAGAAGATAGCCGTTATTGGGGTTATGTTCCAGAAGATCATATAGTAGGTAAACCAGTATTTATTTGGATGAGCTGGGATACTAACGGAAAAGGAATTAACAAGATTCGCTGGAACCGAGTATTTACAACTGTAGATGGCGAAGGTCAGCCTCAATCTTACTTTAAATATTTCTTAATACTTCTAGCTATTTATTTCGTAGGAGATTTTATCTGGAAAAAAAGAAGAGAAAATAAAGCATAATTAAAAAAAAGTTATTTTTGTGTCAGGTTTCAAGTTTCACGTTTTTACGTCAACTTGAAACCTGAAACTTTTAAACTTGAAACAAAACAAAATGAATTCCTTAATACTTCCAACTTATTTCCCATCTATCAGTCATTTTGCTGTTATAGCACAATCTGACAGTATTACTTTTGAAATGGAAGATAATTTCCAAAAACAGACCAATAGAAATAGGACTTATATTTATAGCCCAAATGGAATTCAATTATTAAATATCCCTGTTAAGCATTCTAAAGCCACGCATCAGAAGACAAAAGACATTTTGATCGAAAACGAATTTGATTGGCAGAAACAGCATTTTAAATCGCTTGAAGCGGCATATAGAAGCTCTCCTTTCTTCGAGTACTTTGAAGACGATATCGCTCCTATTTTCGAGAAAAAACACCAATTTTTGATGGATTTAAACTTCGAAGTTCTAGATGTTGTAACTAAATGTCTTCGAATGAAACTGGAATTTGGAAAAACCGCAGAATACTTTCATGAAGTAAATGATTTTAACGATTTCAGATATTTGGCAAATGGTAAAAAAGATGCTAATTCTTTTGAAAAATACACTCAGGTTTTTGATGACAAACATGGCTTCATTAATAATCTAAGTGTTTTGGATCTACTTTTTAACGAAGGTAAATTTGCAATGGATTATTTAAAAACACAGAAAATCGTATAAATTATGAATTGTAAGTTATGAGTTATGAATTCTCATATCTTTCTTAACTTATCACGATTAATAAATCATTCCATTGACAATCTTGTCATAATCGGATAGTGATCTGAATTTTCGAAATCAGGGAAGCTTTCAAATTGCTTTACTTTCATTTTATTGTCTGTAAAGATGTAGTCAATTCTTGCTGGATAATATTTAAATTTATAAGTAGCTCCAAAACCCTCTCCTGCTTCTTCAAAAGCATCTTTCAATTTTCCTTTGATGCTTCTATACACATAAGAAAACGGACTATTATTCATGTCTCCACAAATAATCATTGGAGTTTTGCAGTTTTTTATATGCTCTCTAAAAATCTCAGCTTGTTCTTGCTGTTGCTTAAATCCTTTGCTTATTCTGCCATAAATTCGCTGAGATTTCTTTTGGTTAACATTATCAATATCATCTGATATTTCACTTACATCGGGAGAAATTTTAATAGACTGCAAGTGCATATTATAAACACGAATAATATCTTTTCCACGCTTAATATCGGCATAAACTACATTATTGTCTGATTTTGGAAAAATAATTTTCCCTTCTTCAATAATTGGGAACTTAGAAAAAATAGCCTGTCCCGTTTTTATTTTTTTCCATCGATAAAAATATAACGGTGCGGATATACTTTCAAATCTAAATGTGCCGAATTAGAATATTCTTGAATACACAAAATATCAGGGTCTTTTTCGTCTATAAAAGCTTTAATATTTGCTGGAATATCATCGCGATCAAGCCATTTAAAAACATTAAAAAGACGCACATTGTAACTCATAACAGAAAAATCTTTTTCGTCTTTCACATATTCTTTTGCAGAAAACTTATAGAACTTACTAATAAATGTAATACCTGTCAATAAAACTAAACCAGATAAAATAAGACGTTTTTTGAACTGAATTCCCCAATAGACGAAAAACAATATGTTGGCTACAAAAAAAGCAGGCATAAACAACGTAAGCACCGATAAAAGCGGAAAACTTTTAGGTGCTAAAAAAGGTAAAACATAGACGCTAAATGTAAGCACAGTTAGCACTATATTCAAAAAGAACATTATTTTATTAAACCAAGAAAGGTTTTTCATATTTAATTCTCCTACAAGTTTATTTTCCAGCTTTAAATAAAAACTCTTTTTCTTCTTTTGTCAGACAATCATATCCTGATTGACTAATTTTGTCTAAAATTTCATCAATCTGTTGCTTGCGTTTTGTCTTTCGTAACAATTCTTGATGTTGTTTTTTCTGTAGGTTTTTTGTAATTTTTATGAACTTTTGTGAATGGGGTCGTAGGAGATTTTCTAAAAAGATTTACGAAGAAATCTAAGGTTTTAGAAACAATGATACTTAAATCGGTACCGTTCTGGAGTAATTTAATATATACAAATCCGAAGAAAGCACCTGCAAGATGCGAAATATGTCCGCCCATATTTCCTAAACGAAACTGCATTAAATCTAAGATTATAATAACAGCTGTGATGTGCCAAAGTTTTACATTTCCGAAGAGAAATAATCGCACATTCATTAAAGGAGAATAAGTTGTTGCTGCCACTAAAATAGCCATAATAGCCGCCGAGGCACCAACAATAGAACCGCTGATATTAGAAAAATAAAAACTTAGCGCAAAAGCTACTCCTGCAAAAAGAGCGCTTAAAAGATACAATCCTAAATATTGCTTTTGAGTAAAATAAGTAAGAAACAAAGTGCTTGCAAAATTAAGCACCATCATATTAAATAACAGATGAAAAAATCCGTCGTGAAAGAACGCATACGTTAAAAAAGTCCAAGGTTTAAACATAAAAACCTGAGGATCTGACGACAAAGCCAGCCAATTTGGAAATGCAAACTGACCTACTGAAAATTGATAGAAAAAGATAAGTGACACAATAAAACATGCTACGTTCCAATACATAACTCGCATAGCAATACCACCCAATCTATACTGTAATTTTAAATCGTCTAGAATATTCATAAAAATTCTTCTATTTTAGAATTCGTACTTTAAAGTTAAAAATTAATTCCAACGGTTGTTATTAAACTGATTTTTTTCCAGTACCACATAATCATAAATCCAAAAAATGCACCACCAATATGCGCATAATGTGCGATTCCAGATTCTATTCCCATCAGCGAACTTCCAAAAATTCCGAAGAAACCATCAAATAAAAGCATGTAAATTGGCACAAAATATTTTGCCTTTATTGGAATAGGAATAAACATAATTCCCAGTTCTGCATTTGGAAACATAAAAGTAAAAGCCACCAACAATCCATAAATTGCTCCAGAAGCCCCGACCACAGTTCCGAAATAGGCACTTGTAAAATGTTTAAATTCTGAGACTGTCAAAATTTGTCTGCCATCTAGTATCAATCTTTCCTTGATTTAAGATATTTAATATATCCGCTTTCGCAAACCCGTGTCCCATCAAAATATTAAGGCTATCTTGATAAAAGTAATAATTAACCGCAAAATTCACCAAAGCTGCTCCTAGCCCACATGAGATATAGAAAAATAAAAATTTTCTTCCTCCCCAAAAATGTTCTAATGTAGATCCAAAAGAATACAATGCAAACATATTGAATGCGATATGAGCAAAACCGCCATGCATAAACATGTGAGTAACCGGCTGCCAAACTTTAAATTCTGGATTTTCCGGAAAGAAAAGGGCAAGATATTCATAAGAAATTGGCACTAACTGAGCCCCAATAAAAAATATTATATTAATAATTAGTAGTTGCTTAACTACTGGTGTGATATTCATCATACTGCAAACTTTTTATCTATATCTTCAACACGCATGGTGATGAAAGTAGGTTTTTGAAAAGGTGAAATATTTGGATCTTTGCAAGCAAACAATCCGTTTACTATATTATCTTGTTCTTTTTCGGTTAAATAAGATCCTGTTTTAACCGCTAAACTTTTGGCCATTGACTTTGCAATTGTATCGTTCTGACTGTAGCTATTACCAGGAATTCCGTCTTGCAAATCGCTCAATAATTGCTCTATGACCTGCGAAACTTCGCTTTCTGTAATATTTACTGGAATTCCTGAAATTACAACATGATCCGTTTTACTTTCGTCGAAAACAAATCCTGTTGTTGCTAGTGAAGGCTTTAATTCTTCGATTAATTCCATTTCAGATGCTGAATAAAACAAATCTAAAGGAAAAAGCAACTGTTGGCTCGAGGCCTGATTAACCGTCATATTCAGTAAAAATTGTTCATACAAAATTCGTTGATGCGCGCGCTGTTGATCAACAATAATCATTCCTGATTTTATTGGCGAAACAATATATTTTTTATGAATTTGATACGTTTTCTGAGTAGCCTGTTCTACATCTTCGTCATTAAATAAAGAAGAAGTCACTTCTTCATTTTCGAATGTAAAAGGCGAACTTTCAATGCTTTCTGGATTTTCAACATCTAAACCAACATATAAACTCTCCCAGCTTGCAGTTGGTTCTACTCTTTTAGAATATCCTGAATATGATCCAGAAGATGATGATCCTGATGAAGAAGATGAAGACGAAAAAGAAGAACCAGAACTATATCCTGATGACCCCGAACCAGCTTTACTATAATGCTGATTGGTTTTATCATCAGTAAAAGGGTTAAAAGTTCCGTCTACTTGAATCGTTGGCACTTCTGCTTCTACATCTTTATAATGATATGGCGTATCTAAATTAGAATCTCTATCAAAATCTAAAACCGGCGCAACATTAAATTGTCCTAAACTATGCTTTATAGAGGCTCTTAAAATAGCATATAATGCTTGCTCGTCATCAAATTTAATTTCCGTTTTAGTTGGGTGTATATTAATATCAATTGTGTTTGGTGGAACCTGCAAATACAAGAAATAACTTGGCTGAGAACCGTCTTTCAGCAATCCATCATATGCAGACATTACAGCGTGATGCAAGAAACTGCTTTTTATAAATCGATCATTTACAAAAAAGAACTGCTCTCCTCTATTTTTCTTAGCAAATTCAGGTTTACATACAAAACCTTGAACATTTATAATTTCGGTATCTTCGTTTACAGGAACTAATTTTTCATTCGTTTTTCCAGACATAATACCAACAATTCGCTGGCGATATCCTGCTGCTGGAAGATTATACATCTCGCTTCCGTTATGATAAAAACTAAAATGAATATTAGGATGCGCCAATGCTACACGCTGAAACTCATCCATAACATGACGAAATTCAACCGTATCTGATTTTAAGAAATTACGGCGAGCAGGAATATTAAAAAACAAGTTTTTAACCGCAAATGAAGTCCCTTTTGGCAAAACAGCCACCTCTTGCGAAACAAATTTACTTCCTTCAATTACAATATGTGTACCTAGTTCATCTTGGTCCTGTTTCGTTTTCATTTCCATGTGTGCAATCGCTGCAATAGAAGCCAAAGCCTCTCCACGAAAACCTTTTGTACCAAGCGAAAATAAATCTTCTGCCTGACGAATTTTTGACGTAGCGTGACGCGCAAAACACAAACGTGCATCTGTAACTGTCATTCCAACTCCGTTATCAATAACTTGGACTAATGATTTGCCCGCATCTTTAATAATTAATTTAATATCAGTTGCCTTCGCATCTACAGCATTTTCTAACAATTCTTTTACGACTGAAGCTGGTCTTTGAACCACCTCTCCAGCAGCAATTTGGTTAGCAACGTGATCAGGAAGCAATTGAATAATACTCGACATTAAGCAAAAATAAGTTTAAAAGTTAGATTAGGTTTTTGCAAACCAAGAAGTACAAATTTAGTAAATTTTGATTGGCTTTTAGAATAAGAACAATCATAAAAAAAACAAAAAACCTATACCGTTATTACACAGTATAGGTTTTAATATTTTTTAAAACAAATGTGCTTATTCGTTTTCTATTTTCTTCGGAGAATCTTCAATTTGAATTGCTCCAGAAGTTAGTAATGGCTGATTAAAAACGTGAGCTATTGAAGCTTGCTGACGAATATAAGCCATTTTAATTGCTGCAATCGCCGCTTCAGTTCCTTTGTTTCCGTGAACTCCTCCACTTCTATCTATTGACTGTTGCATATTATTATCTGTTAAAACACAGAAAATAACCGGAACATCAGTTTGAACATTCAAATCTTTAATTCCTTGTGTAACGCCTTCACAAACAAAATCAAAATGTTTAGTTTCTCCTTGAATTACACATCCAATTACAATAACCGCATCAACATTTTGTGTTTGAAGCATTTTTTTAGCTCCGTAGATCAACTCAAAACTTCCTGGAACATTCCAACGGATAATTTGTTGAGCAGGAACATCACAATCAACCAAAGCGTCAAAAGCACCATTATAAAGTCCTTCTGTTATAGTATCATTCCATTCAGAAACAACAATCCCAAACCGAAAGTCTTTCGCGTTTGGGATTGTGTTTTTATCGTATTCTGATAGATTTTTATTTTCAGTAGCCATCTGTACTATTTTTGTTATTAAATTTCAGACTGCTAAAATACGAATCTAAAATCTAAAAACTGAACTCAAATAGTATAATTATTGTGCTAATCCGATCAAAGCATCAACAGATGCAGCTTCTGGAGTACTGTCGTAATTATCTTTAATGTCATTAAAGTATTTCAAAGCATCTTCTTTTTGCCCTAAAGCCAAAGCAGTTTTTCCAGCTTTTAATAAGAAACGAGGCGTTGTAAAATCATTTTTGTTAGATTCAGCGGCTTTTACATAAAAATCTAAAGCTTCTTTTTGCTGATTTTTTTGAGAATAAGCATCTCCTGTAGCACCTTTAGCTAATGCACTCAAGATTACATCTTTAGATTTGAACTCACCTAAATATTTAATTGCCTCATCAAATTTACCAGTATTCAAGTAAGCGATACCAGCATAGTAGTTTGCTAAATTTCCAGCATCAGTTCCAGAATATTCGTCAGCGATTTTGATAAATCCGAATTTACCTTCAGAACCGTTTAATGATAATTTGAATAATGAATCGCTAGAAACACCATTTACAGCTTTTTCAAAGTTTTGTTGCGCAACAAACATTTCACTTGCAGCCTCTTCTTGTTTAGGAGTTGCAATAAATTTTTGGTAAGCCAAATATCCAATTGTAGCAACTGCAATACCAGCAACTAAACCAATAATGATTTTTTGATTTTTAGCCACCCAATCCTCAGTTCTTGAAGCCGTTTCATCTAATTTTGAGAAAACTCCAGCTGTTGTGCTGTCTTTTTCGTCAATAACTACTTGTTGCTCTTCAGTAACCACTTCTTTTACTTCCTTTTCTTTTGGTGTCTTATATCCTCTTTTATTGTAAGTTGCCATTTAAAATTTATTTAGTGAACGGCAAAAATAAAATTTTTATTGAAAATGACGTAAAAAATTTCAATTTTATCACTATTTTAAAAGAAATATTTTCTTTTGTGATTTGTACTTTCGCGGAAGCGCTAAAATAAATTGGCTGAGAATCGCCCTAAAGCCAATTATATCGATAATTTTCGGTAATTTGCGACCTCAAATTTTTACTGTTCAAAAACGGTGAATTTTACACTTGGAGTCCCTAAAAATGCATTTAAACAAAATCTCATTATTCAATTACAAGAACTTTTCTGAAGCAAGTTTTGATTTTGACATCAAAATCAACTGTTTTGTGGGTAAAAATGGCATTGGAAAAACCAATGTGCTCGATGCTATTTACCATTTAGCTTACGGAAAAAGTTATTTTAATCCGCTTGCTGTACAAAATATCAAACACGGTGAAGAGTTTTTTGTAATTGATGCCGAACTCGAAAAAAATGAGAGAACAGAACAGATTGTTTGCAGTTTAAAAAAAGGGCAAAAAAAGGTTTTAAAGCGAAACGGAAAACCTTACGATAAATTTTCAGATCATATTGGGTTTATTCCGCTTGTAATTATTTCGCCAGCCGATCGCGATTTGATTATTGAAGGAAGTGAAACACGTCGTAAATTTATGGACAGCGTGATTTCGCAATTAGACGCGACTTATCTGCACGAATTAATACAATACCAAAAGGTAATTACGCGACGAAATGCACTTTTAAAATATTTTGCTCTCAATCATGTCTTTGACAACGATACCTTATCTATATATAACGAACAACTGCAAGGCTACGGCAAATCGATTTTTGAAAAACGAAAAGATTTCTTAGAGCAGTTTATACCTATATTTAATAGACATCATCAAGCAATTACAGGATCTGAAGAAAGTGTGCAGTTGGTTTACGAAAGCCATTTATTCGAAAAAGATCTTTTGACCCTTTTACAGGAAAACATCAATAAAGACAGAGCGTTGCATTACACAACCGTTGGAACTCATAAAGATGATTTGTCTTTTGAAATTGATTCACATCCGATAAAAAAATTCGGATCGCAAGGACAGCAGAAATCTTTTCTGATTGCTTTAAAATTGGCGCAATTTGAATTCTTGAAAAAACAAAGTGGTGTAAAACCTATTCTTTTATTTGATGATATTTTTGACAAATTAGACGAAACGCGTGTTGCCAAAATCATAGAAATGGTAAACAGCGAGACGTTTGGACAACTTTTTATTTCTGACACTCATCCAGAAAGAACTGAAGCGATTGTAAAATCGACGCATCAGACCTATAAGATATTTAATTTGTGATTTTATCCGATTCCTTAAAAATTGATATAATTTGTATCAGCTTTTAGAATCAATTCCAAAATAGAAATCATTAAATTAGCTTAAACAAAAAACTTAAAAATTAACTGCAATAAAATATATTAAGGAATATGTTAGCGAAAGAATCATTGCAATTTTTAGACGATTTAAAAAAGAACAATAATCGAGAATGGTTTCAAGAAAACAAAAAACGATATGAAGTTTTCAAGAAAGATTATCATCAATTGGTAAGCGATTTTCTAGATGCAATGAAACCGCTTGATCCTTCACTAGAATTATTGGAAGTAAAAAATTGCACTTTTAGAATTAATCGTGACATTCGATTCTCAAAAGACAAATCTCCATACAAAGCGCATTTAGGAATCTGGATGTCTGGCGGAACAAAAGGTTTAAACCGCGCCGGATATTATGTACATATTGAGAAAGGAGCAAGTTTTATTGCCGGCGGATTTTATTCTCCCGAATCTGAAGATTTGAAAAAAGTCCGTAAAGAAATTGCTTTTTTCTACGATGATTTACAGGAAATCTTAAATGACAAAAACTTCAAAAAAGAGTTTGGAAGTTTAGATATAAACGAAAACAATTCACTAAAAAGCATGCCTCGAGGTTACGAAAAAGACCATCCAGCAATTGAGTTTTTGAAACTGAAAAGTTTTACGGCAACTCAAAAATATGACATCTCCGAAGTTACTCAGAAAGACTTTGTAAAAAAGATAAGCCAGAAATTGATTGCTCTAAAACCTTTAAACGAATTTATAAACCGAGCTTTAGACACTGAAGAATTCTAGAAAAAGATAAAACGCCACGAATTTCACGAATTGACACGAATTAATTAGTGAAAATTTGTGAAATTCGCGGCGACAAAAACTCATTTACTGAATGAAAAGGAAAATACTTTTTCTTGGAGAATCTTACCGCGCCGATGCTATCACTTGGATGAAAGGCCTCAAAGAATTTGGCGATTTTGAAATTGTCACTTGGGAACTTCAAACATCTAACAATCATAGATTCAAGCGTATTTTAGAGTATTTCTTCTCTCCTCTTTCTATTCGAAAAATCATTAAAAAAGAAAAACCAGATATGGTTATTGCAGAAAGAACTACCAGCTATGGTTTTCTTGCGAGCATTATCTGGATCAAAAACCATTGCAATCGCACAGCAAGGCCGTACCGATTTATGGCCAGAGGAATCTAAATTATACCCTTTTAAAAAATTCATTCAGAAATATGCTTTCAAAAAAGCGCATTTAATTCATGCCTGGGGACCAGTTATGGCAATTCACATGAAAGCAACTGGCGTTGACATGGATAAAGTTTTAATACTTCCAAAAGGAATTGACTTATCGCTTTTTACTCCATCCACAAACAACTCAAATAAAATTGAAGCTATTGTAACGCGTTCTTTAATGCCTGAATATCGACACGATTGTATATTAAAAGCATTTGGAATTTTACATCAAAAGGGAATTGATTTTTCTTTGACAATTGTTGGCGACGGAACAAGATTGCAGTATTTAAAAGATTTATCTAAAGAACTTCAAATCGAAAATAAAGTAATTTTTACAGGAAGAATCCCGAATACAGAACTTCCAAAATTACTACAACAATCGAATATCTACATCAGCATGCCTATTACCGAAGGTGTTTCTGCATCTCTGTTTGAGGCAATGGCCTCTAATTGTTTTCCAGTTGTTTCAGACATTCCAGGAAACCAAAGTTGGATTACGCATCGAGAAAATGGTCAATTAATTACAATTGATAATATTGAAATGTTAGCCAATGAATTAATCTGGTCTTTAGAAAATCCTGAATTAAGAAATGAAACACTTATTCGAAATAGAAAATTTGTGGAGGAAAATGCAAATTATGATATTAATATGAAGGTTATCGCTGATCAATATCACAAATTGATTGATTCTAGAAAATAATTTAACCGCAAAGTTCGCTAAGATCTGCGCAAAGAACACAAAGCTTAGCGCTCCTTGCGCAAACTTTGTGTCTTTGCGGTAAAAACTACATCGTAACTTTTATTAAAACTCAACGACATATTACTAAAACAAATTGTCTAATTTAATTCTTTAGTAATATGAGCAATAGAAGAAACTGGTTAAAACAAATAGGTTTAGGTGCAGTTGGATTAGGCCTCTGCCAATTTGAAACATTCGCAAACACTCCACCAGAAACATATATACTTCCAGATGTAGACCAGTCGCTCATATTATTACGATCAAATGAAAATCCTTACGGACCTTCTCCACTTGCTCGTGCTGCCATGCAAAAAAGCATTAATAATAGTAATCGATATGGCTGGAATCTTTCAGACGAATTAATTGCACTTATTGCTACAAAAAACAATGTTTCAAACCAGAATATTTTACTTGGCGCTGGCTCAACAGAAATTCTAGACTTGGTTCTTCAATATACTGCTTTACAAAAAGGCAATTTTATACTGGCCGAAACAACCTTTAATTATTGGACATTTCCTTCTGAGAAATTAGGGTTAAAAAAAATCACAGTTCCGCTAACTGCTGATAAAAAACATGATTTAACTGCAATGCTAAAAGCAATTGATTCTGATACAAAAATGATTTATATCTGTAATCCCAATAATCCGACAGGAACAATTTGCGATTATGAGCAACTAATTTCTTTTGTAAAAGAAGCTTCTAAAAAAGCAATTGTTTTTGTAGACGAAGCATATCTTGATTTCACAAAAGAAAAATCATTAAGTAATCTTGTAATCGAAAATAAAAACTTAATCGTTACAAAAACTTTTTCAAAAATGTATGGTCTAGCCGGTGCTCGTATAGGCTACGCCGTTGCATCTTCGTCAACAATTGAAGAACTTAGCATTTTAAAATCTTCTCCAAATTTGTCTGTTAGTGTGGTATCTACAGCTGCGGCGATAGCATCGCTAAATGACGATAAATTTATTCAGCAAGTACACACGGCAAATGAAGAAGTAAAAAAATACACTATCGACCAGCTTACTAAACTAAATTTAACATGCATTCCTTCACACGCAAACTTTATTTATTTTTCTTTAGACAATTATAAAAAAGATTTTTTCAAGCAATTAGAAGCCAATAATATACAAGGAACAAAAATCTACGAAGAAAACGGAAAATGGACCAGAATTACTATTGGCACAATGAAAGAAATGCGGCGATTTATTGAAGCCATAAAGTAAAATTTTGAAAAAAGTCTTTTTACAGAAAATCTACTCAAATAAATTATAATCGTTACTTTTGATCTCAGAATTTTTCCGAAGTTTCGGAACTTAAAAAGCCTTTTATTTATGGAAATCCAATCCAATTTTTCTTTAAAAAAATATAATACTTTCGGCATTGAAGCCAGTGCTAAACAATTTGTTGCGGTTCATTCTATTGATGAATTAAAAACAGTTTTAGCAGAAAACAAAAACGAGAAAAAATTCATTTTGGGCGGCGGAAGCAATATGCTTTTGACAAAAGATATTGAGGCGCTGGTTATTCACATCGATTTAAAAGGAAAAAAATCACAAAAGAAGACGACGATTTTGTTTGGGTCGAAAGTCAAGCAGGAGAAACTTGGCACGATTTCGTTCTTTGGACAATCGACAACAATTTCGGCGGATTAGAAAACATGTCACTAATTCCTGGAAATGTCGGCACAACTCCAGTGCAAAATATTGGCGCTTATGGAACGGAAATTAAAGACACTTTTGTTTCTTGTGAAGCCATGAATATTGCAACTCAGGAAATAAAAACTTTTGAGAACGCCGAATGTAATTTTGGCTACCGCGAAAGTATTTTCAAACATGAAGCTAAAGACCAATATATCATTACTTCGGTTATTTTTAAACTGACCAAACGCAATCATAAAATCAATACATCTTACGGAGATATTTTGGCTGAATTGGCTAAAAACAACATTACAGAACCAACTTTAAAAGATGTGAGCAATGCTGTAATTGCCATTAGACAAAGTAAATTGCCAGATCCAAAAGAATTGGGCAATAGCGGAAGTTTCTTTAAAAATCCAATTTTATTGAAATCTGATTTTGAAAAAATACACCAAAAATTCCCAGAAATGAAATTTTACGAAGTTTCAGAAACAGAAGTAAAAGTTCCAGCAGGATGGCTAATTGAGCAAGCAGGTTTTAAAGGAAAACGTTTTGGCGATGCCGGAGTTCATAAAAATCAAGCTTTAGTTTTGGTAAATTACGGAAACGCGACAGGTCAAGAAATTTTAGAGGTTTCGAAAGAAGTTCAGAAAACGGTTTTTGAAACTTTCGGCATTCAGATCGAGGCGGAAGTTAATGTGATTTAAATATAATCTTCATTTTTTAAATCTTTAATGAAAAAACTAAACATAGGAATTCTTTTAGTTCAATTTCTAGGAATGATTTTCCTAATTAATGGCATTTTTCAGTTGCGTTTATTTACTGTTGCAGAAAAAGTCATTTGCATGAAAAATCAATTTCAGTTTCAAAAACCCGAAAATTGGAACAGACTATTCCCTACAAATGAAGATGTTTCCAATTTCTGGCCAAGTGTTTTTATATGGATCTTTTTTGCTCTTTTAATGGGCATTTTCTACGTTGCATTTCTTAACTGGAAACGTAAACTTTCTTCTATAAACACTATTTTGCTTGCAATCGCCTTGTATGTTCTTTTAAGATTAAAGTTTTTTAGAAAAGAAATATTTTCACTTCTTTTTAGACCAATCAGAGTAATGCTTTCAGATGATTTTGCCATACAATGTTTAGTCGAAGGAATTGTTTTTACGATCATTGGACTTTTCCTTATTTATTTTAGCGTAAATTCAAAATTGTTTAATTTAGATAAAGAAGTTGCTGAAAATTAAACATAAAAATTTATTTGTAAATCTTTCTTAAACCACAAATAATGTACACACCTGACCTATATAAAAACGAAAATCCTGAAGAAATTAGAGCTTTTTTAAAAGAAAACAGCTTTGGAATTCTAGTTAATCAGACTAACGGGAAGTTGTGCGCAACTCATATTCCGATAGAATTAGAATTAAATTCTGATGGAAAGGAAATTTTACAAGGGCATATTTCAAAACTGAATCCACAAGCAGAAGGTTTTGCGAGCAAACGATCAGGTTCTAGCTATTTTTACAGGACCACACAGTTATATTTCATCGTCTTGGTATGATCACGAAAATGTTCCAACATGGAATTACATAGCCGTACATGTTTACGGAAAAATCAAGATTGTAGATTATGAAACTTCTGTAGAACAACTGAAAAAACTTGTAGACAAATACGAAGCGAATTCTAAGAACCCTATTCGTGTTGAAGATTTATCTGAAAAAACTATGCGGGAAGCCCGTGGAATTTTTGGTTTTGAAATCGAAATTGAAGAAATTCAAGCTACAAAAAAACTGTCCCAAAACCGCGACGATCACAATTACAAAAATATAATTTCGGAACTGGAAAAAACCGAAAACCCTCAGTCTATTGCTGTTGCAAAAGAAATGTCAAAATGCCGAAAGTAAATCGGTTTTGGTTATTGAATTTAGCGAATTGATAAGTACATTTGCAGTCGCAGAACGTGAAATTAATAGAACCAAATAAATCAGATGCTTATATACATATTTTACTTTTTTATTGCTATTGTCGTAGTTCAATTATTTTATTATTTAGGAGTTTTTGGAAAATTTGCTTTTGCCAAACCTCAACATGTGAAACCTAAAAATCTTCCGGTTTCTGTAATTGTATGCGCTAAAAACGAAGAAGAGAATGTAAAAAAATACATTCCGCTTTTGGCACAGCAAGATTATCCAGATTTCGAAGTTGTTCTAATTGACGACGCATCTAGCGATGAAACTCTTGAAGTTTTTGAAGAATTTGAAAAAGAATTCTCTAATATCCGTTTGGTTAAAGTCGAAAACAATGAGGCTTTTTGGGGAAATAAAAAATACGCTTTAACGCTTGGAATAAAAGCAACAAAGAAAGATTATTTACTTTTTACAGATGCAGATTGTTTCCCAAATTCTAAAGATTGGATTTCTTCCATGTCTTCTCATTTTACTATGAACAAAACTATCGTTTTGGGTTATGGTGGCTATGAGAAAGTAGAGCGTTCGTTTTTAAACAAAATTATTCGTTTTGAAACTGTTTTAACGGCAATGCAATATTTTTCTTGGGCAAAAATGGGACTTCCATACATGGGAGTCGGCAGAAATCTTGCTTATAAAAAAGAAGAATTTTTTAATGTAAATGGTTTTATTGACCATATTCAGATTCGTTCTGGCGATGACGATTTGTTCATTAACCAAGCGGCGAATAAAACAAATACCACTATTTCTTATACACCTGAAAGTTTTACATATTCAAGACCTAAGACAACTTATAAGGAATGGTTTACTCAAAAAAGAAGACATGTTTCTACTGCAGAACATTACAAGTTTTTTGACAAAATGCAGTTAGGTTTGTTCTTTCTTTCGCAATTATTTTTCTTTTTGTCAGTTATAATATTGTTAGCGTTTCAATTTCAATGGATCGCCGTATTAGCAATTTTAGCAACACGTTACACTGTTGTATGGACAGTAATCGGATTTTCAGCAGGAAAACTAAAAGAAAAAGATATTAAAATTTGGTTTCCAGTTGTTGAGATAGCGCTTATATTAACGCAAATTAATATCTTTATAACTAATATCTTTTCAAAACCAGTATATTGGAAATAAATTCTAAAATAGAAAAAGCAAAAAAAGGCGATCAGATCGCCTTTACTTTTTTATTAGATCATTATTGGAATGAGGTGTATTCGTTTATGCTCAAACGAACCGAAAATGAAACCACTGCAGAAGATATTACCATAGAAACGTTCTCTAAAGCTTTTGACAAAATAGCTTCTTATAATCCAGAATTTCAATTTAATACCTGGCTTATTGCAATTGCAAAAAATGTCTATATTGATTTACTTCGAAAAAAGAAAACCAATCTTTTTATAGAAATCACAGACAATGAAGACCAACAGGCATACAACATTGCAGACCCTACTCCATCTGCAGAAGATGCTTTAATTAAAGAACAGAATCTCTCTCGTCTGCTCTTATGCATCAAAGAACTTAAACCACATTATCAAGAAGTAATTCAGCTTCGTTATTTCCAAGAAATGTCTTATCAGGAAATTGCGGCTAAGATTGACGAACCTTTAAGTAGCGTCAAAGTAAAACTTTTACGTGCTAAAAAATTATTAGCAGAAATCATTGAACGCAACAGATAATTTATTATCTTTAGTCAAAGAATAAACAATTCTTACCTTTATTCTTAAAATAAATATATTTTCACAACATTAAAACTACAACTTCTACGTTGTTAGCTCAACCCTAAACCTTTTCTGCGTATGATTTAAAGTTACTTAACCTTAAAACCCAAAAATTATGTCTAAATTAAGCATTTATGAAAACAAGTGGACCGATCTTGTTTTCGAGAACAAAAACAAAGAATACGGCGCGTATCAATTACGCCAGGAGAATTCCAAAAATTCTGTTACAGCTCTCTTTATGGGTTTATTGTTAATAACGGCTTTAGGAAGTACACCAGTACTTATTAGCAAACTATTTAGGACTTCACCCGTTGAAGTAGAGCCAGAACCAACAATCTACAAACCTACAGTTATACCTGTGGATCCAATTGTTGTGCCGCCACCGCCAGCTCCGCCTGCGCCTATGGTTGAACATAGCACAGCTCCAAAAACGGATGCGGTTCAGTTGACAAATCCTGTTGTTAGTAGAACACAAGATGCAGTGGAAAACATTGCAGTAAATACAGAAAATGTGCCTGTTTCAGACAATACAACTGGAAATGGACCTGCAATTAATACAATGCCTTCTTCTGGAGGAAATGGTGAAGTTGCTTCGGTTGCACCACCAACTAATGAGCCTGTCTCTATTGCTGTTTTGGATAAGCTTCCAGAATTCCCAGGCGGAATTGCACAGTTCTACAAATATGTTGGAAATAATTTCCGCAGACCAGAACTTGATGTAGAAAAAACATTAAAAGTGTATGTATCGTTTGTAGTTGAAAAAGACGGATCACTTACTGACATTATGGTAAAAAATGATCCTGGCTACGGAATGGGCAAAGAAGCTATTAGAGTTTTAAAATCATTAAAAACAAAATGGACTCCAGGAGTTCTTAACGGACAAGCAGTACGAACTGCATACAATCTTCCTATTACAATAAAAACAGAAGTTGACTAATTATAGATATTTTGAAAAGTAAAAAGCAGAACTTTAGGTTCTGCTTTTTTGTTTATATTCGTTTAAAATCCACTACATTTACCTCTTCAAAACGGAATTCATTTCAACTAATTAAAAACAAAATAATGGGAATATTTTCAGCCATTCTTGGTAATGCAGGTTCTGTAAGTTCAGAAGATTTAATCAAGAAGTATGGACAGCTTTTAACTACAAATGAAGAAATCGAAATGGGTTTTAAACTTATTCGCGACACTTTTATTTTTACCAACAAAAGATTAATCTTAGTTGATGTGCAAGGAATTACAGGAAGCAAAACAGAATACAAATCTATTGCTTACAAAAATATTACAAGATTCAGTGTAGAAACTGCAGGAACTTTTGATCTTGATGCCGAATTAAAAATCTGGATCTCAAGCGAACAGCAACCAAGTATTGTAAAACAATTCAACAAATCGGTTAATGTTTATGAAGTGCAAAAAGTTCTTGCTTTTCATGTATTAGGATAAAAAAATAACCCCAGCATTGCTGGGGTTTATAATTCTAAAGAACAACTCTTATTTCTTTTTGGTTGTTGTCGTTTTCTTTTTGGTTGTTGTAGTTGTCTTTTTAGTGGTTGTTACAGGAACTGTATTTACAATTTTCTGCTGTACATATGGTTTGTACAAACCATCTTTTTCTGCTCTTTTCTTAGCGTCATCTGCTCTCTTTTTAGAATCTGGATGCGAACTCATCATTTGATCAATAAATGACGCTTCAGATCCTTCGCTCATTTTTGCCAAAATTCTAAAAGCAGATTCTTCAGCATTTACGTCATAACCATTTTTCTTCATGAAATTATAAGCAAATAAATCGGCTTCAGATTCTTGCTTACGACTGTATTTGCTATCAATAATCGCGCTTCCAATTTTTCCAAGCTGACTATCTGTAACTGTTGCCACAGTTGCCGACTGAGAAGCAACTCCATCCATTAAAGCTTCTTTTTGATAAGCTGCACGAACAGCATCTCTAGAATCGTTGTTTGCAACGTGTCCGATTTCGTGTCCAATTACAGCAACTAATTCGTTATCATCCATGATATCCATTAATCCAGAATACACACGAACGCTTCCGTCTGCAGTTGCAAAAGCATTTACTTCTTTCAATTTATACACTTTATAATTTAAAGTAAATCCTTCTCCAGATGCATGTTTGCCAAAAACACGATTTAATCTTAAAGTATAACCATCTGTCGGTCCAGCAATTTCATGTTCAGCGTCTAATTTATCAACGGCTTCTTTAGATAGTTTTGCTGCATCAGCATTACTAAAAGTAAAACCAGTAACTCCTTTTTGAACTGCCCCAATTGCTTTATCTCCCAGATTAATCTGTGCATTTGTTTTAGTAAAACTAAAAGCGGCCAATAAAACTCCCAATACAATAAATTTCTTTTTCATTTTTTACTTTTATTAATTTAACAACAAATATACTATAATAACATTTTCACATTTCTATTAGAAATCTAGTTTTTTAACATTTAAAGGTATAATTTTTAAACTAGCTATACTGCACAGTCGCTTAAAATATTATCTAACAATATTTTAAAACAAAAAAAGGCAAACTCTAATGAATTTGCCTTTTACCTTTATATCAAAAAAATTATTTCTTTTTTGCAGTCGTTTTTTTAGCCGTTGTCGTTGTTTTTGCTTTTACAGGCGCTGTGTTATCAATTTTCTGTTGCACATAAGCATGATACAAACCGTCTTTTGTTGCCTTTTTCTTAGCATCATCGGCTCTTTTTCCAGAATCTGGGTGAGAACTCATCATTTTGGTCATAAAAGACGACTCAGCTCCTTCGCTTAAATTTTGCAGAATTCTAAAAGCAGATTCTACAGCATTCACATCATAGCCATTTTTTTTCATGAAATTATAAGAGAAAGCATCTGCCTCAGATTCTTGTTTTCGGCTGTGTTTGCTATCAATCATGGCACTTCCTATTTGTCCTAATTGAGAATTGGTTAGCGTTTCCATTTTTCCAGATTGTGATGATGCGGCATCCATCAGGGCTTCTTTTTTATAAGCCGCTTTTATTGCGTCTCTTGTATCATGATTAACAACATGCCCAATTTCATGCCCTATAACAGCAAGCAATTGATTATCATCCATAATATCCATCAAACCTGCAAACACGCGAACACTACCGTCAGCACAAGCAAAAGCATTAATATCTTTTACCAGATATACTTTATAATTTAAAGTTACTCCTTCGCTGGTTGTGTGTTTTCCAAACACACGATCTAAGCGAATTGAGTAGCCATCTGTGGGTTTTGCAACAGGATTATTTGCATCCATTTCATCGATAGATTTTTTTGCTAGAGCCGCCGCATCCGCATCACTAAAAGTAAATCCTGAAACACCTTTGCTCAAAGCTCCCATTGATTTATCCGAAAGTATTTGTGCCTCTATTTTACCAAAGCCAAGAGCCGCAAACAACATTCCTACTAGAATAAATTTCTTTTTCATGTTTTTAAACTGTTAAATTAACAGCAAAATTAGTACAGCATAAATTTTACAATATCTGAAGAAGTCAAATTTGTAACAGATTAAGGTTATATTCTTATTTTGCAATAAAATAGCCAAAACGTCAGAAGAAGAAACAATAAGCAAGGAAAACAAAGTCAAAAAAACATTTTAAATCAAAGTATTAACATTAAAACTTATTTATTGCAAAAATGTCTGTTCTTTCAACAAAAGCAAACGAAAAGCAAATAAACATCTCTAAATAAACTACATTCCGTATCTTTGTACTTTGAACATTGATATATGGAAACAGTCACTGAAAATATACAAACCACAAAACCAAAGTGGTTAAAAGTAAAATTACCTATCGGACAAAAATATACTGAGCTTAGAGGTTTAGTTGATAAATATAGTTTAAATACCATTTGCACTTCTGGAAGCTGTCCTAACATGGGCGAATGCTGGGGTGAAGGAACTGCAACTTTCATGATTTTAGGAAATGTTTGTACTCGTTCTTGCGGTTTCTGCGGTGTAAAAACCGGAAGACCAGAAACAGTAGATTGGGATGAACCTGAAAAAGTAGCTCGTTCTATTAAAATCATGAACATTAAACACGCTGTAATTACCAGTGTTGATAGAGATGATATTAAAGATGGCGGTTCTATCATTTGGATGGAAACTGTAAGAGCTATCAGAAGAATGAATCCTCAAACTACTCTTGAAACTTTGATCCCAGACTTCCAAGGAATTGAAAGAAACCTTGATCGTATTGTAGAAGCAAATCCTGAAGTTGTTTCTCATAACATGGAAACGGTACGACGCTTAACTCGCGAAGTTCGTATTCAGGCAAAATATGACAGAAGTTTAGAAGTCCTTCGTTATTTAAAAGAAAAAGGAATCAATAGAACAAAATCTGGAATTATGCTTGGGCTTGGCGAAACAGAAGAAGAAGTTTTCCAGACTATGACTGATTTGAGAAATGCAAATGTTGATGTGGTTACTATTGGACAATATTTACAGCCAAGTAAAAAACATCTTCCTGTAAAAGAATTTATTACGCCTGAGCAATTTGCCAAATATGAACAATTTGGTATTGAATTAGGTTTTAGACATGTAGAAAGCGGACCTCTTGTTCGTTCTTCTTATAAAGCACAAAAACATATTTTATAAAAAAAGTTTAATCGTTTAATCGTTTAATTGTAAAACCGATTAAACGATTAAACAGTTAAACGAATAAACAAAACATTGAAAACAAGAATTGCTATTAATGGGTTTGGAAGAATTGGAAGAAATTTATTCCGATTGCTTTTAAATCACCCCGAAATCGAAGTCGTAGCTATAAATGATATTGCAGACAATAAAACCATGTCGCATTTAATTAAATACGACAGTATACATGGAGTTTTGCCTGCTGAAGTAAGTCATGACGAAAATAGTATCATTGTAGATGGAAGGCATTTTTCTTTTTTCACGAAAAAAATATTGCAAACATAGACTGGAAATCGCATTCGATTGATATTGTAATCGAATCGACAGGTAAATACAAAACGCATGAAGAATTAAATGCGCACCTAGAAGCTGGAGCAAAAAAAGTAATTCTTTCTGCTCCATCAGAAGTTGACACCATAAAAACGGTTGTTCTAGGTGTAAACCAAAATATTCTGGAAGGAAATGAAGATATAGTTTCTAATGCGAGCTGTACCACAAACAACGCCGCTCCTATGATTAAAATTATCGAAGAGTTGTGCGGAATTGAACAAGCATACATTACAACTATACATTCTTTCACAACAGACCAAAGTCTTCATGACCAGCCCCATAAGGATTTACGCCGTGCAAGAGGTGCCAGCCAGTCGATTGTTCCAACAACTACGGGTGCAGCTAAGGCATTAACGAAAATTTTTCCTAAATTGCACAACAAAATGGGTGGATGTGGTATTAGAGTACCTGTTCCAGACGGCTCATTAACAGACATAACCTTCAATGTAAAACGTGCTGTGAGCATTGAAGAAATAAATAAAGCATTCAAACAAGCCTCAAAAACAAATTTAAAAGGAATATTAGATTATACCGAAGATCCGATTGTTTCGGTAGATGTAATTGGCAACACACATTCTTGTTTATTTGATGCTCAGCTAACTTCAGTTATCGATAAAATGGTAAAAGTTGTAGGCTGGTACGATAACGAAATTGGCTATTCATCAAGGTTGATCGATTTAATTTTACTGATAAGAAAAAAATAAGATTCATTGTAATAGCATTGCCATACATGAAATACTATCTTTTTATTGTTGTTTGTTTTTTTAACTCGTTTTTGTATTCTCAAGCCAAAAAGAATACGGATAGCGTCATGTATTATAACAAGCTCGCTAATTCTAATCTTAACAATAAAAAGTTCAATCAAGCAGTTTACTACACTGAAAAATCGATTAATTTTTGTGAAGAAAATGGCAAAAAAGAGAATCTTGCAAATCAGACTTTTAAGCTTGGTAAAATTTATTATAACCAAGGAAAATTTGAAGAAGCTTTAAAAAACTTCCATAAAACAGTTTCTTTATTTGACACTTTAAAACCAAGCTGTACAAAAGTTTTGGCATTGCATTATATTGGAGTAGCCAATACAGCAAAAGGCGATTACAAAACGGCTAGTGTCTATTATACGAAAGCCACAGATTTACTAAAACAACTAAACATTAATGATAATGCCGCAGTTTTAGATTATCAGAAAGCTTTGGCATTTAAGACTAATAATGATCTTAAATCGGCAGTAAAAACTCTTAAAGCCATCACCAAAAAGCCGGATAACAATGCAATTATAAAAACCAAAATAGATGCATATTATCAGCTTGGACTAATTGAGGGACAGCTTAAACGAAATGATTCGGCAATGATTTATTTTGACAAAGCATTAGATTACAATACCAAAATAAATGATTTTACCAAGAAATCTAAAATCGTTCTAGCAATTAGCCAATATTACAAACAAAATAAAAATTATGATCTAGCGTATTCGTATTTAGACGAACATTACCAGCTTGAAAATTATATTTTAAAATTAAAGAATGCCAAAATTGATTTGGATGAATTCTCAAAATTCAAAAAAAATCAATCTTTAAACAACACCATTAAAAAAGAAAGCGAAGAAAAATTTCAGCTCAAAACATATCGCTATTCTAAGTTGGTTAGTATTCTGGCAATTGCTTTAATTTCAATTTTATCTCTTTTGAGTTTAGCATTGTACAAAAACAATATCATTAGAAATCAGAATAATTTATTGCTTCGAGAAAAGAACAAAGAATTGATTTTGGCTAAAAACAAAGCAGAAAAAGCATCAAAAGCCAGATCTGAATTTTTATCTACAGTAAGCCATGAACTCCGGACGCCATTGAACGCCATTAACGGAATAACCCATATTCTACTTGAAGACAAACCAAAGAAAAAGCAATTAAAGTACTTAGAATCTTTAAAATTCTCTGGTAATTATCTAACTACTTTTATCAATGAAATTTTAGAAATTAATAAAATTGATTCGACTAAAGTTGAAGTTGAAAATATCAGCTTTAATTTGAAAGAACTACTTTTTAATATTCAAAGTTCATTAAAAGAACTAGCAACTGCCAACAAAAATTATTTCAATCTAGAAATAGACAAAGCAATTCCAGACAATCTAATTGGTGATCCGACCAAATTATCTCAGATTATATTAAACTTAATCAACAATGCTTTAAAATTTACTCAAAACGGACATGTAAATGTTATTGCAAAATTGTATTCGCAAGAAGGAGAAGAAGCAACAGTTTACTTTGAAATTGTGGATACTGGTATTGGAATTCCTGAGGATAAACTCCAAACTGTTTTTGAAAGTTTTTCTCAAGGCTCTATAGAAGTAAATAGAAAATACGGAGGAACTGGCCTTGGATTAACTATCGTAAAAAAATTAATCGAACTCTTAGGAGGCGAAATAAAACTAAAAAGTGAAGTGGGCAAAGGTTCTACATTCACCTTTAAACTAAATTTTAAAATTAACAACGAACCATTGGAAGTAATTGAAGAAGTAAAACCTTATAACGACAAACAATTGAAAAACAAATCTATTTTATTGATTGAGGACAACAAGATCAATCAAATGATCACTCGCAAAATGCTAGAAAACAAAAACATTACCTGCGAGATTGTTGACAATGGAGAAGATGCTGTCGAACTTTTAAAAATCAAGCGCTTCGATATGATTTTAATGGATGTTCATCTTCCTGGTATTAACGGAACTACAGCAACTAAATTGATTCGTGAATTTGACAAAGCAACTCCAATTATTGCCTTAACAGCAATTTCGCTTGACGAAAACCGAGATATGCTTCTTTCTTTTGGAATGGATGATGTTATTACCAAACCTTTTGTACCAGACGAATTCTACAGCACTATTGCTAAGTTTTTTGATTAACAAAGGTTCTTATGAGATACTAAGATTCTAAGTTTTCTTTTACATACTCTAAAATCGTAGCATCGAAGTCTTGCTGATGGTTGATGAATGAACTTTTTATTGGAAGATAATACAATTGAGAAACCAATTTTGAATCTTTTAAACGCACATAATCTTTCTCGGTTGTAACTATTTTTCTGCCGTTTGCTTTAACTTGAATTGAATCTAGATCCGCATCAGAAAAATGATGATGATCTGGAAAAGTCAAACATTCATCGTTTTCATTCTTTAAATAATCAAAAAATGGTTTTGGTTTCGCAATTCCGGCTAAAAGAATTTTTGATTCTGATTTAATTTCGTTAACGGAAATTTTTTCATTTTTACCGTAAATCACATTATCATAATCAATAAAACTAAAAAATAGCTTTTGCTTGTAATTAAGCTTCAATCTTGATCTAATCGCAGTTTGTTCTTCTTCAGTTAAAATACTTGGACATTTTGTAACGACCACGATACTGGCTCTTTCTGCTCCACTCCTACTTTCTCTCAAATTTCCTGTCAGCGACATAAAATCATCTGCAAATAAATCTCCATAAGAAGTAAGCAAAATGTAAAAACCTGCTTTTACTTTTCGATGCTGATAGGCATCATCGAGCAAAACAATTTCAGGTTTTTCTTTTTGCGAAAGCAGTTGCTGAATTCCATTTGTACGATTGGCGTCAACAGCAACCATTACATTTGGAAATTTTTGATAAAACTGAAAAGGTTCGTCGCCCAAAATTTCAGCATTCGAATTTTCATCAGCCAAAACAAAACCTTCCGATTTTCTTTTATAACCGCGACTTAAAGTTGCCACTTTATATTTATCAGATAATAATCGAATCAAATATTCTATTTGAGGAGTTTTCCCAGTTCCGCCAACGCTTAAATTTCCAACTGCAATAACAGGAAGATCAAATGAAGTTGATTTTAAAATTCCTTTATCAAAAAGAAAATTGCGGATTGAAGTAATGAATCCGTATAAAATGGCGAAAGGGAAAAGTAATTTTCGAGGTAAGTTCATTTTACGAAAGTATAATTTTTTTCGTTAATTTGTTTGAGGTTTTGCCACAAGTCGAAGAACTTGAAACTTGAAACCTAAAACTTGAAACAAATCTTAAAATGAAAATCAAAAATATTATATCGGTTCTTGAAGAAATGGCTCCTTTGGCCTATGCCGAAGATTTTGACAATGTTGGACTTTTAGTCGGAGATTCTGAAACCGAATGTACTGGAGTTTTAGTTTGTCACGATGCATTAGAAAATGTAATTGACGAAGCTATTTCTAAAAACTCTAATCTAGTCGTTTGCTTTCACCCGATATTGTTTTCTGGAATTAAAAAAATCACAGGTAAAAATTATGTGGAACGCGCCATTTTAAAAGCAATTAAAAATGATATAGCTATTTATGCCGTTCACACAGCTTTAGACAATCACTCGGCAGGAGTTAATAAAATATTTTGTGATGCTTTGGGTCTGACAAATACTAAGATATTAGTTCCTAAAAATAATTTCATCCAAAAATTAGTTACTTATACAATTCCTGATAATGCAGATAAAGTTCGCAAAGCATTATTTGAAGCGGGCGCAGGAACAATTGGCAATTACGACAATTGCAGTTTTAACTCTGAAGGAGTTGGAACATACAAAGGAAATTCTGAAAGCAATCCTGTAATCGGAGAACGCCACAACTTAACCGAAACGCAAGAAATAAAAATCGAAGTTACGTTTGAAAAGCACTTGCAATCCCGAATTTTAAAAGCTCTTTTTGCAAATCACATTTACGAAGAAGTAGCTTATGAAATTTACAATCTTGAAAATTCTCATCAGAATATTGGTTTAGGAATGATTGGCGAATTTGAAGTTGAAATGGATGAGAAAGACTTTCTTCAGTTTGTAAAAGAAAAAATGATTGCCGACGGAATTCGCCATTCTGCTTTTTTAGGAAAAAAAATCAAAAAAGTCGCTGTGCTAGGAGGTTCAGGAAGTTTTGCAATTAGAAATGCAATAAGTTCTGGAGCAGATGCATTTTTGACTGCCGATTTGAAGTATCATCAGTTTTATGAAGCCGAAAACAAGTTACTTTTGGCAGATATTGGTCATTTTGAGAGCGAACGCTATACAAAAAATTATATTGTTGATTATCTTCGAAAAAAAATTCTTAATTTTGCAATCATTTTATCGGAAGAAAATACAAATCCAGTTAAGTACTTATAGAATATGACGAATACGAAAGAATTAAGTGTTGAGGACAAGTTAAGAGCAATATATGATTTACAGCTTATTGACTCTAGAATTGACGAAATCAGAAACGTTAGAGGAGAACTTCCTTTAGAGGTTGAAGATTTAGAAGATGAAGTTGCAGGTTTAAGCACTCGTTCAGAAAAACTGAAAGGTGAACTTGAAGTGATTGAGGAGCAAATCAAAGCAAAGAAAATTGCTATTGAGGAGCATAAAGAAGTGATCAAGAAGTACACAAAACAACAAGAATCAGTACGTAACAACAGAGAATTTAATTCTTTGACAAAAGAGGTTGAATTTCAAGAATTAGAAATTCAATTGGCTGAAAAGCAAATCAAAGAAATGAAAGCTTCTATCGAGCACAAAAAAGAAGTTATTTCTAATTTAAAAGAAAAACTTGATGCTAAAAGCTCTCATTTAAAACATAAAAAATCTGAATTAGATGCTATTATGGCTGAAACTCAAAAAGAAGAAACTTTCTTAACTGAGAAATCTGCTGAATTTGCTGCACAAATC
The DNA here is from genome assembly GCF_029625315.1 of Flavobacterium ginsengisoli. Classification (NCBI taxonomy): domain Bacteria; kingdom Pseudomonadati; phylum Bacteroidota; class Flavobacteriia; order Flavobacteriales; family Flavobacteriaceae; genus Flavobacterium; species Flavobacterium ginsengisoli. Next base: position 4,415,001 of record NZ_CP121110.1, on the reverse strand, counting down.
GAAGACAGATTATTGGTCGCTTACAACAGAATCAGAAGCAGTGTTCGTAACGGATTAGCTGTAGTTTCTATCGAAAGAGGAGCTTCTGCTGGATCTTTCTTTACAATTCCACCTCAAACTCAGGTTGAAATTGCTTCAAGAAAGAAAATCATCACTGATGAGCACTCTGGAAGAATCTTAGTTGATACACAATTAGCTGAAGAAGAAAAAGAAAAAATGGAACAATTGTTCACAAAATTCTAAATATCAAGTCCCGATTAAATCGGGACTTTTTTTTTACGTTTATTTTGCCACGAATTCCACGAATTTTCACAAATTATTTTTTTAATCTACTCCTTTGAGAATAAAAAATTCGCTCCAATTTGTGTAATTCGTGGCAGACCTTTTTTTATCTTTAGAAAAAATTTAAGTTTTGGGAATTAAAAAAGGAATTCGGTTCATCACATTAAAATCAGTTGGATCTTACATTAACTTTTTGAGTTATGTTCGTCCGCAAAAAGCTATGGAACTTTCTTATGCTCTTTTTAGCCAGCCTCGAATTGGCCGATTAAAAAAAGAGGAACTTCCAAAAGTTTTACGACATACAGAAACAGAAATGTTTCATCATAATGAACATCATTTTCAAACCTACATCTGGAAAGGAAATGAAACCAAAATTCTCTTAGTGCATGGCTGGGAAAGCAATGCTGCACGATGGAAAAAAACCTTACCACATCTTCAAAAATCTGGAAGCACCATTATTGCAATTGATGCGCCTGCACACGGACAAAGTAGCGGAAAAGAATTCAATGTGCCACTTTACGCTGAATTCATCAATAAAGCTGTAGAAAAATATCAGCCAGAAATTATAATTGGGCATTCTATTGGCGGCGCAGCTTGTGTTTATCATCAATATTTATTTCCGAACACGAGCATTAACAAAATGGTTGTTCTTGGCGCTCCTTCTGATTTAAAAACTTTGATCGATAATTATATCTCAATGCTGAGTTTGAATAGAAGAATGTTGTCTCTATTAGAAAACAAATTTGTTAATCGTTTCAATTTTAAACTGGAAGATTTTTCGGGACAAAAATTTGCCTCTCAATTTACTATTCCTGGTTTTATTGCTCATGATACGACAGATAAGATTGTAGCTTTTGAAGAAGGAAAAAAAATAGCCAGTAATTGGAAAAACAGCCAGTTTATTGAAACCAGCGGCTTAGGTCACGGAATGCATGATGATGAATTGTATGATAAAGTGATTGAGTTTCTGTTTTCCGAAGTTTCTAAGCCACTAAGTCGCTAAGACTCTAAGCTTTTTTAATCTAAAATCCACAAATCAAAATGATTGCCGTAATTTTTGAAGTAATCCCTAACGAAGGAAAAAAAGAAGAATATCTGGATATCGCAGCGAGTCTGCGTCCAGAATTAGACCATATTGAAGGATTTATTTCGATAGAGCGATTTCAAAGTTTTACTGATCCTTCAAAAGTGCTGTCTTTATCTTTTTGGAAAGATGAAGAAAGCATTCAGCAGTGGAGAAATCTAGAGATGCATCGTGCAGCTCAGGCAAAAGGCAGAAATGAAGTTTTCAAAGATTATCATTTAAGAATTGCATCTGTAGTCCGTGATTACGGAATGTTCGATAGAAAAGAAACTCCAGAAGACAGTTCTGTTTTTCATGAATCTTAAAAAAAGGTGCTAAGATTCTAAGCTACTAAGGTTCTAAGTTTTTTTCAAAGATCTGAAATCTAAAGTCTGAAATCTAAAATTCAAAGATGTCTAAACTTTTGTCTACTTTTGCAGTATGGAAGAAAATTTAAAACGTCTTAATAAATTTATTGGTGAAACGGGATATTGTTCTCGTCGTGAAGCTGATAAATTAATTGAAGAAGGACGCGTAACTATAAATGGTGCGGTGGCGGAAATGGGAACTAAAGTTTCGCCAGATGACGAAATACGTATTAATGGTAAATTAATCGTAGAGAAAAACGAAAAATTGGTTTATTTAGCTTTCAATAAGCCTGTCGGAATTGAATGCACGACTAACCTTGAAGTTAAAAATAATATTGTTGATTATATTAATTATCCAAAACGTATTTTCCCAATTGGACGATTGGATAAAGCCAGTGAAGGATTAATTTTTATGACTAATGATGGTGATATCGTCAACAAGATTCTGCGTGCTAGAAATAATCACGAAAAAGAATATACCGTTACGGTAAACAAACCAATTACAGATCGTTTTATTCAGAGAATGGGAAATGGTGTTCCTATTCTTGATACGGTTACCAAAAAATGTAAAGTCGAACAAATTAGCAAATTCACTTTCAAGATCATTTTAACGCAAGGATTAAACCGTCAGATTAGAAGAATGTCTGAATACTTGGGTTATGAAGTTACTGCCTTAAAACGTATTAGAATCATTAACATCTCTTTGGATGTTCCTGTTGGAAGATATAGAGATTTGACAGATGCTGAAATAAAAGAATTAAATCAGTTAATTGAGCCTTCTAGCAAAACGGAAGAAGCAAGCTTTCCTAAAACTGAAAGTTCAACTTCAAACGCTGCAACTCCAACCAGAAGAAAAGCATTTATTTCAAAACACGATCCTAGATTTAAAAAAAGAGGAGATAATAAATAAAAAAATCCCATTCGTTTGAATGGGATTTTTTTATTATTTCTTTTTATCTAAAAAATCATAGTATAATGCTTTAGATAAAAAACTAGCCTCTTGATAATTTAAAATCATTTCTTCTCTGACTGATTCTGCATATTTCCCGTCTAAATTGTTCTTTTGGAAGTATTCTCTTCGAGCCTCATCATTAAAATTTAAACCGCTTAAAAAAATAGGCGAAACTCCCTTATTTACTGAGATATTATAATTGGTAATTATGTTTCCCCAATTTACATAACTGCATAAAAGTACAGTCCCGTAAAAACACCAAACCATCTGATTTACTAAATAAACATTGGTTTTTTGTTTTGTAATTTTCAAAAAAGTGTATACCAAACCAATAATTGCCAAAATAAGAAAAGCGTAAACTCCCAAACGTTTATAGGTTAAACCAAAAAATGAAACATACTCTGAATTTTTGATGATGGTACTTACAATCAAAATTCCATTTAGAAAAATCCAGATTTTAGCAAGTGTTTTAAGAAGTGTTGCTTTTTTATCAAAATTGAATCCACCTTTGAAATAAAACATAATTACACCAACTGCCATGAGAATCGAAAAGATAACAGAATTTACTCTTTCATGTGTATCAGAACTAAGTTTAGAAGCCTGTGCTGTCACTACTTCAAAAAACTGCTCATAATTATACGTTCCGATAAAAACTAAAAGCATAATATTTAACAGAAACAGGGTAATTACACCGCTTTTTCTTTCGAAGTCCAAATCTAAAAAAGAAAAAGTACTTTGATTTTTCACTTCAGAAATATTGCTAAAATCATTGTTTAATTTCGGATTGTATTCATAACAGGCATCTGGAACCCAATAATTCCAAAAACTGAATGAAATGTAAAATCCTAAAATACTGATTCCGATTAATTGCGGTAAATCGATATCTAATTCGTAATCCGTAAATAATGAAGAGAAATGATCACTTCCAAAAGAATACACAATAAAAAACAATCCGAGAAAAACAATTGGAATCAAAACAAACGCCACTAGTTTTTTAGCAAAATCATTATGGATTTTTCGCTCTGGAAGCCATTGGTGAAACATAAATATTCTACCTACAGAAGCAAATCCGTTTAAGAATATTAGTGGAAAAACCTGAATCATCTTGAGTTCCTCATTTTGAGTTTTGAATTGCAAAAATACAATTGATAAGGCTAAAGCAAAGAATGATGCTTGCATCTCCGTACCACGCAAAAGCAAAACAAGATAAAATAGAGGTCATTACAAGAACCAAATGTGATCTGTCGACCATCTTTTCCTGATAGAAATAACTAATCAAGAGCGTAAGAACTACACCGAAAATAGAAATATTGATTCCAACAGATTCGTTGTAAAAAAGCAGTAAAAAAACCGCTGTGCAAGCTAAAATAAATTGATGTTTTTTCATTGTTTTAAATTTAAAAGTACTTTGTATTTCAAAGTTTATAGATAAAAAAATAGGGGTATTAGGATTTCATTAATTTTTCAAGGTACGATAAGTGTTCTTTAAAAGCTGCACGCCCCAAATCGGTCACCTGATAAGAGGTTTTTGGCTTTTTGCCCACGAATTCTTTCTTCACTTCGATATAACCCGCTTTTTCAAGCGCAGAGGAATGACTTGCTAAATTACCATCAGTGATATTTAAAAGCGCTTTCATCTCGGTAAAATCTACCCAGTCGTTAACCATCAGAACGGACATAATACCCAGTCTGACACGGCTTTCAAAATCTTTATTTAGTTTATCAATAATTCCCATTGGATTATTTGTATTTTTTGAACATCACTAATCCATACACGATATGTAAGATTCCGAATCCTAAAACCCAGAAAATCAATCCATATCCTATATTAAAAAGTGCAATACATCCTAAAATCAGTTCCGAAAAACCTAGATATTTTATATCTGAAAATGTATATTTTTCTGCATTTATAAGTGCTAGTCCATAAAAAATTAATGTTGCTGGCGCTACTAAACCAAAGTGTCCATGATACATTAAAGCTAGACAAAATACACCACCGGTTACAAGCGGAACAGCCAAATTAAACAATAATTTTTTTGTTACTGAAGTCCAGATTGGCAAATTATATTTTCGGCTTTTTCTTATGGTAAAAAAGATTCCGAATAAAAATGCAAATACCAAAATCGTAATTCCAATCCAGAATAATTCTGAAACCAAATTGGCAGAATATAATCTATGCTCATCGCTTAGATAATCCATTCCGTTTGCTTTGAAAAGCTCGTAAACATAGATTCCGCCAATTAAAGCCGAAAGACCCGCGAAAACTCCTGAAAGTCCGCTTAATGATAAAACTCTTGAAGAGCGCTCCATCATGGAACGTATATGTGCTAAATCTTCTTGGTGCTTTTGATTCATAATTAAAGTACTTTGCGTTACAAAGTTATTATTTATTTTTAATTGGCAAATAAAAAAGTGATTTTTTATTTCAACAAGACCTGACAGGTTTTAAAAACCTATCAGGTCTATTTGTACAAACCGCGTGAGGGATAGAAGCTGGCTACCGAAGTAGCGCGGATAGCCCGACCGTATTTTGCGAATGGCGCGCATATGCGTAAAGATTGGCGCGCCATTCGCAAAATATGGTCACGCCCAAATGATAAAAACAAAAAAGCCCATTCTTTTAATGAACAGGCTTTTTCTTTTTATTTTGACACAATATTATTTATTTTTTGCGCTTCTCATTTTTCTTGCCAGAAGTGTATTTTTAAGCAACATTGCAATTGTCATTGGTCCTACTCCACCTGGAACTGGCGTAATAAATGATGCTTTTTTGCTTACACCATCAAAATCAACGTCACCTTTAATAACATATCCTTTTGCATTTGATGCATCTTCTACGCGTGTAATTCCAACGTCGATAACTGTTACTCCTTCTTTTACCATATCTGCTTTTAAGAATTCTGGAACTCCTAAAGCTGTAATAATAATATCAGCATTTTTAGTGAATTCTGCTAAATCTTTAGTTCGGCTGTGAGTAAGTGTAACGGTTGAGTCTCCAGGATTTCCTTTTCGGCTCATTAAAATACTCATCGGACGTCCTACGATATGGCTTCTTCCTATTACAACTGTATGTTTTCCTGCGGTTTCTACTTTGTAACGTTCTAACAATTCCATAATTCCGAATGGCGTTGCTGGAATAAAACTTTCCATTTCAAGAGCCATTCTACCAAAGTTAGTTGGGTGAAATCCATCTACATCTTTGTCAGGATCGATTGCTAATAGAATTTTTTGCTCGTCGATGTGTTTTGGCAAAGGCAACTGAACGATGTATCCATCTAGATTGTCATCTTCGTTCAATTCTTTAATTTTTGCTAAAAGCTCGTCTTCTGTAATTGTTTCTGGTAAAGCAACTAAAGTTGAATCGAAACCAATTTCTTGACATGATTTTACTTTACTTCCTACGTAAGTTAAACTTGCTCCGTTATTTCCAACTAAAACAGTCGCTAAATGAGGCACTTTTCCTCCAGCTGCTTTTATAGATTGAACTTCGACTGCAATTTCGTTTTTAATGTCATTAGATGTTTTTTTACCGTCTAGTAGCTGCATTGTGTGTTGTTTCAGGTTTTAATTTTTGTTTCAAGCTTCAGGTTTCATGTTAAAACGAAACTCTTAATATATTAAGTGAAAAAGTTTCAAGTTTTGGTTTCTAAAATTGAAACCTTAAACTTGAAACTCTTTTTATTATTTTGGCATTCCGCCTGGCATACCACCTGGCATTCCTTTCATACCACCCATCATTTTCATCAGATTCTTTCCGCCTGGACCTTGCATCATCTTCATCATCTTGCTCATTTGGTCAAACTGCTTCATCAGCTGATTTACTTGCTCGATTTTTGTTCCCGAACCTTTTGCAATTCTAGCTTTTCTTTTTACATCGATAATGGCTGGTTTGCTTCTTTCTCCTGGAGTCATCGAATAAATGATCGCTTCGATATGTTTGAAAGCGTCGTCTTCGATTTCAACATCTTTCATCGCTTTTGAAGCACCTGGTATCATTCCGACTAAATCTTTCATGTTACCCATTTTCTTTACTTGCTGAATCTGCGTTAAGAAGTCGTCAAAACCGAATTCGTTTTTAGCGATTTTCTTTTGAAGTTTTCTTGCTTCTTCTTCATCAAATTGTTCCTGAGCTCTTTCAACAAGAGACACAACGTCTCCCATTCCTAATATACGCTCAGCCATACGTTCTGGATAGAAAACATCAATTGCTTCCATTTTTTCTCCAGTACCAACAAATTTGATTGGTTTATTTACAATCGATTTGATTGAAAGCGCTGCTCCACCACGAGTATCACCATCTAATTTCGTTAAGATAACTCCATCAAAGTTTAAGATATCGTTGAAAGCTTTTGCTGTATTTACAGCATCTTGTCCTGTCATAGAGTCTACAACGAACAATGTTTCTTGTGGCTGAATTGCTTTGTGTACGCGAGCAATTTCGTCCATCATTTCCTGATCTACTGCCAAACGTCCTGCTGTATCGACGATAACAACATTGAATCCGTTTGATTTGGCATGTTTAATTGCGTTTTGAGCAATCTCTACAGGATTTTTATTTTCTGGTTCTGAGTAAACCTCAACACCTATTTGGTCTCCCACAACATGAAGCTGATTAATCGCCGCTGGACGATAGATATCACACGCTACAAGAAGTGGTTTTTTATTTTTCTTTGTTTTTAAGTAGTTTGCTAATTTTCCAGAGAAAGTAGTTTTACCAGAACCTTGCAAACCTGACATCAAAATCACTGTTGGATTTCCTGAAAGGTTAACGCCTGCAACATCTCCACCCATTAATTCGGTAAGTTCGTCTTTTACTAACTTAACCAACAATTGTCCTGGCTGTAATGTTGTTAATACATCCTGACCAATTGCTTTATCTTTTACTCTTGCTGTAAAATCTTTAGCAATTTTAAAGTTAACATCGGCATCAAGTAACGCACGACGAACTTCTTTTAAAGTATCTGCAACGTTTACTTCTGTAATTTTACCGTGTCCTTTTAATATATGGAACGCTTTATCTAACTTATCACTTAAATTATCAAACATATCATTTTCTTTATTTGAAGTGCAAAGATAATCTAATTAGATATTTCAGGCAATTTTTATTTGTACGCAATTTTTTGCCACGAAGGCACAAAGGCGCAAAGTTTTTTGCCACGAATTACGCTAATTTCTCGAATTACTGAAACAAATATTTTTCTCTCGCAGATCGAACAGATTATTTTTTGATTGAGAATAAAAATCTCCTAAATCTGCAGAATCTGCGAGAGAAAAAAATCATTTTAACCCATCTAATCTGTGGCAAAAGAAAAAAGGCACAAAGAATAAAATCTTTGTGCCTTTGTTGCTATGAACCTTTGAACCTCCAGAATTAAAACTGGAAGTATATAAATGGCTGTGAACCTGCTACCGCTGTTGCGTAAACAATCCAATAAACAAATCCTAAGATTATTGCTTTAATAAGTAAAGGTGTTTTGTCGAAAACAGATTTCATTCCGTTTGTGAATGATTCTGGTAAGAAATGCCAAACGTAACCGAATAACATTAATCCGAAAACATTTTTGTAACCTAATACAATTGTTTTCCAAAGTTCTGGTTCGAATGTTAATTGGCCAATATTATTAATTACTTGCAAAGCAGTTTCGAAATCTCTTGCTCGGAAGAAAATCCAACAGAAAACCACAAAGTGAAATGTGATTACGATTGAGAAAAATCTCCATAAGAAATTTGGGCTTTTATCTTTTTTAGAAGGAAAGAATTCCATAAATATTTTATGAACAGCCAAAGCTAATCCGTGAAGCGCTCCCCAAACAATAAACTGTGCTCCTGCTCCGTGCCACAAACCACCTAAAAGCATTGTAGTAAACAGATTGAAATTGGTTACCAATGTCTGTTTTATTTTACTTGAAAGCAGAAATGACAAAGCAAAAATCAAAATACTTATTCCTGCAATTATTAGCGGAATTACACTTTCGTTGTAACAAGACATTCCCCAAAGTAATAATCCGAAGAAGAATAAACTCGGAAATAAATATCCTGCGAAAGAACCTTCTCTGTTTCCTCCAATTGAAATATATAAAAAGTCTTTTAACCAAGTTGAAAGCGAAATATGCCATCTTCTCCAAAAATCGGTAATAGAAGTCGATTTGTATGGTGTTCTAAAGTTAACTGGCAATTTAAACCCAAGCAATAATGCAATACCAATTGCCATATCTGAATATCCAGAAAAATCACAGTAAATCTGAATTGCATATCCGTACGAAGCCATTAAGTTTTCAAACGAAGTATAACTCATCGGCGTATCAAAAACACGGTCTACGAAGTTTACTGATATATAATTTGAGATTACTGTCTTCTTAATTAAACCTCCGATAATTAAAAACAAAGCATTATTTACATCTTGCTTCGTCAAGTTTAATTTTTGATAAATCTGAGGCAAGAAATCTTTTGCGCGCACAATTGGTCCAGCAACTAACTGTGGGAAAAAAGAAACGAAGAATAAATATTCGATATAATTTTTTGTCGGTTTAATTTCTTCCCTGTAAATCTCAATAATATAACTCATCGATTGGAAAGTATAGAACGAAATTCCAACCGGAAGGAAAACATTATGAAGTGCGAAGTTACCATGAAACATATCATTGTAAGTCACAATCAAGAAGTTCATGTATTTAAAATAGCCTAAAAGTGCTAAGTTCAAAATAACACTTATAACCAAATATAACTTCTTTACGCCATCTCTGCTTTCTCTATAAATAATCTGGCTCAAACCATAATCTACAACAGATGAAAGCAATAACAGCAGAAAGTAAATTCCACTTGATTTATAGTAAAAGAAAAGTGAGAAGAGAATAACATACGTTAATCTCAAATAAAATGTTTTGCGTAAAAAACCATACACAAAATAGAAAACCAGAAATAAACCTAAGAATAAACCAGTATTGAATAAAAGTTTTTCGTCTGGATCGTAAACGAACCAACTCTTAACTTGTTCTATCGTAATTGCACCAAAGTTTTGAATAAACCAATTATTAATGCTATCTATTGTTGTCAATTTAATTCTTTAATTTAAAATTATCGTATGATTTTAAAAATGCCTGAGTAAACAAATCTCCTTGTTTCTCGTATCCTTTTTTTGAGTAATGAACCCAATCTGGTCCAATTAATCCTTGTATTTTTAATTGTCTTATTCCGCTCATTCCGCCAAACTCATCGTACAGATCCCAAACGGCAAAACCTTCTTTCTGAGCTATATCAATAATTTGTCTAGCATAATCATCAATATAAGTATTTGGTTTTCTTCTTAGCAAAGATGGCGGCGGTGTCATTACAATTATTGGCGCATCTATTTTTTGTGCTCTTATATTGCTGATAAATTCTTTTAGCTCACGAATATATTTTTCTACATCTAAATGATCGTAGCTTTCATTTGTTCCTAACGAAAAAACCAGTAAATCTGCTTGCAATGATTTTAATTGCTCAAAGAATAACGGATATTTATTGTAATCTGAATATTTAGCGCCATTTACTCCAATACTACTGTAGATTAATCCTGGAGCATCTTTTTCTAAAACAATTCCGTTTAATTCATAATCTTTTGCTTCTTTGTTCGGAATTAAGAAAATTCGACTCAAAGCATTTTCTGAATTATAATAATGCGAATACGAATCTGTTTTTATTGCTAAAGGAACAAATTCTGACATTGAGATTGTCTTTGGTTTCGTTTCCTTTGTGGGAATTTTCAAAATTCTTCCTGCTCGAATATTATTAGACTTTAAATGATTCTCTCTTTTAATTTCTATAATCGAAACATTATACTTATCTGCAATTGAACCAAGTACTTCTCCTTTTTTAATTTTGTGTGTAATTATTTTGGGCTCTGTGGTCTGAATAGAATTGATCTTAGATGAAATTGCCAAATCGAACATATCTTGATTCTGAGGCGTAATAATTTTTATCGTATTGAATTTGTAAGCTAGATCTTTTACATTCATTTCTATTACGAATCCACCAGAATCTCTCCAAAGTCCTATTCCGCTTAACCCAATCGGACAATTCTTAACAGGATGAATATTTCTATAGCTTTCCCAAGTTCTGTTTGATCTAAAACGTTCGTTATAAGAGCCATTTGTTTTAGCCAATTGATATGGAAACACTAAACCTCGCCCTCCATTACCAAACTTCTGTTGCAGTTTTTTTCTAATTTCATTGGTCATCAAATCACCTTGAATATGCGAATCGCCAATATGTACAATATTGATTTTTTGATTCTTCTGATCTTCGTTTTTTTCCAGTTTCTGAAAAAAATCATTTAATACTTTTGCATTGTAAATTTGACCCTCAGAAGGAGCACCAATTGCTGCTGTATCTGCTTTTTGAATCATACTTTTTGGTGTTGGATGTACGGGTGTTTTTGAAGTTTTTTCATTTGTTGCAAAAAAAAGACAACAAAAAGAAAGAATAAGTTTGTTTATCATACACTGTCTTTTGTTACTGAAACGGAATCTGGTCTGGCTTTTCGTACTGGTTTTGGCTTAGTTCCCTCAGCATCTCTTTTTTCTCTGAGCACTTTATATTCTTCGTATCCTTTATTTAATTGCCCGTATAGCAAATTTCCAATTGCTTTTGCTCCACGTTGGTTAAAATGGGTATAATCTTTATTTGCTTTTGCAGGAGTCTCATCTACCCATTTAATCATAGAACCGTCTCCTCCCATTAGAGTATATAAATTCACAAAACCTGCCTGTGCTTCAAGCGCGTAATGTTTTTGCGCTTTCATTAACGGAACTACAGCAGAATCGGTTTTCATTTCTAAATCATATTTAGTTGATTTATCTGCAGTAGAAACAATTAAAATTGAAACACCAGGAAAAGATTCTTTAATTTTATTTACGGTTTTTGTCATTCCTTTTTCATACCAAGAATAATTTTTTGTTCCGTAATTTAAAACGTTGGTTCCGTAATGCAAGATAATCAAATCATATTTCAAGCTATTATTAAATGCTCTCATTACGTCTGCATTAAACATCGAAATCGGTAGTCCAGAATTTCCTCTCTGCGAGAAATTATCTACGTGAACTCCTGCGCCGTTATCAAAATTAAATCCATAAATCGGAATAGAATCTGCTTGAACGAAATTTGCTTTAAACGATTTTAAACTTCCTGATGAAACTTTAAGCGTATTAACCAAACCATTTGGAGAAAGGCTTTTCTTGATTGTATCTTTTCCGATAATGAAATTAACTTTTCCAGTTTTAGACGAACGGCCGTAAAATAAGGTTGCATTATCTAAAGAGGTAGAATATTTATTCAATCCAGCTTCATACTGAACCCAAGTTGAATTGGACTTATCATTTGCGAAGAATACGTGTCCGTTAACTCCAAAAGGACACGTCGGTCTTTTCACATTTAAGTAAGATTGCGTTTTCCAGTTTTTAGAATACGTTGATTTTACAGAACCTCTAGACGCAGCAGATTCTGAAGTAATAGAAACAAAACCAACACCATTACCGCCAAAACGTTCCTGATAATTGGTACGAACGTCCTGAACGATTAAATCTCCATCGGTCATAGAATCTCCGTAATAAGCGATTCTCACTTTGTTCTGCGGATTTTTTTCTAACTGATACAATTTCTCATAAAAAGAAATTAGATACTGATAACCTTTGTAATTTTCAAATGTTTCTGAAGGAAACTCGATTCCTTCTGTTTGATCAAAAACAATTTTCTGTCCGTTTAATGCTTCTTCACTTTTCGCAATACTGTCTTTGTCTAACGATAAGGAATCTTCAGCAACAGATTCTAAAAGCAAACTGTCGATTAATATATTTTTAGAATCTAACTTACTCTCAGAAAATATTTTGTCTGGAAGGATTTGTTTAAACCCAATAAAAGCAACTAGCGCTAAAGCAACGATTGCAAAAGACTGAAAAAAATAAGATTTTGTATTCACCTAATAATTATAAAATATGAAGAACTGCATTCAAAAATTAAACCAATTAAATAATTGTTAACTTATTGCAGAAAAAATTTGTGCAAAGATAGAATAACATTTTGTTTCTATTTAATTTTAACAAGAAAGTAGAACAAAAAAAGAGGTTAGAATTTCTAACCTCTTGAATCAAAAAATAAAAAAAACAAAGCTAATGATTAACTAGATTTTTGATGTTTTTATTTAAAAATACCTGTATAAAATAAAAATATTCGAGATTAACTCTTTATTTAAAATGTAGTAGTGCTATTTGCTTGGTATGCAAAATTAAAAGTATAATATCTTGCTACAGCAGTATTTGGGTCTGGTGTTGCAGGTGCATCTTTATAATAGCTTAAGAATTCTACTTTTGCATATTTTCCATCATGAGTTTTGATAACAAATACTCTTCCTGCTTTTGCAGAAATAATATGAGTTGCTCCATTATAATCGTACCAAGCATTATCTCCTGAAGAAGGGAATGCAGAAGCACCGCTAGCATCCTGAGCAAAACTCGATGCTGCTGGAAAAGCTGTTACGTTTGCAAAAATACCTGAAACAACACTTACTGCTCCTTGTCCTTTTCTTTCTGGCTCTCCTGTATCAGTAGCGCTAATTTTTGCTCCTCCATTAACAATAACTGATGTACCGCGGAAAGCGATATCCCAACTATCGTCAGTTACAATTTTATTTTGAGAAAAACTGAATTTTGTAAATTCACCACCAACTGGTTGTCCTTGTCCTCCTGTTTGCGGAGCATAAACATTAGAAACTTTTGTTGTTACCACTGGTGTTACTTCATTTTTGTTGTCATCGCTACTGCAAGATGCTGTAGAAATAAATAATGCTAAAAGCGAAAGTTTTAAAATTTTTGTTTTCATTTTGTGAAAGGTGTTAAATAAATGTTGATTAAAAATTATATTGAATTCGTGCAAAAAGCTGTCTACCTGCTAGATTGCTAATTTGAGATGGATCTGTAAAATCAAATAAATTATTTGCTCCTGCCTGAAGCATAAATTTATCTCCGATATATTTTGATATAGATAAGTTTGTTAAGAAGTAGCCATCGACAAATGTGTCATATTTGTCTAGAATCTGGTTACCATTGGTATCGAACATTCCGTATTTGCTTCTATAGAAAACACGCAAATTGATATCTGTTTTTATTTTAGGTATAGTGTAGGCTAACTTAACATTGGCCGTATGTTTTGATCTGTTAAACAATCCAAAATAATCAGATTTTTTAATTTGAATGGTTTGTAAATCTGAGTTACGTACGTATTGATAGTTTTCGAAATTATCTAGAACAGATTTGTCTTTTGCTGTTAAAAACTGATATCCAAATGATACCGATAATTCTTTTGTGAAATCGTAAGTTGAATTAAATTCTAAACCGTAAGTAAAAATTTTACTAATGTTAAAATAACTGAAGACATTCTGTCCATTCGTTTTTTGAGCTACAACACGGGTATCAATTAAATTTTCTATTGAATTATAAAAAGCATTTACGTCTAATCTTAATTTATTTTTCTTGTAAAAAGTTCCAAGATTCACATTTATTGAGCTTTCTGGCTTTAATGGTTCACTAAAATTTACTCCATCTACTCTAGATAAAAGCTGTCCCTGTTCGTCTAATTGATTTAAACGATCTTCGGCAACATTGTATCCCAAAACGGTATACCCAACCGATGGATTTGTAAAGTCAAAATACAACTGACGGAAATCTGGCGCTTTATATCCATAACCTACAGAAGACTTTAAAGAGAAATTTTCGCTAACCTTAAAATTGACCGCTAATTTTGGACTAAATTGCGAAGCATACACACTATGATTATCGTATCTAAATCCAGCAAGAACATTCCATTTTTCCGTTGGGTTGTAATCATATTGCAGATAAACATATTGTGAATTAAAGTTTACTTGTTTTTCAAAATAAGTTCTGTCTAAAGTCTCATAACTTACCCCAACCCCACCTGTTAGTTTATCATTTTTTAATGAAAGTGTCGTTCTAACCTCTGGTCGAATTAACCATTGGTTATAATAAGCACTTTCAAAAAGAACATTATTCTCATCTTTTAAAAAGGAATCATTTTTATAATTTGTAGCATAAAATTCATATTCAGAATATACTTTCGAACTCCATTTATGTTCTAATTTTAGTTGCGAATTCCATTCTTTTTCTTTTGCATCTCCACTATAATTTTCAGCATCTATTATCGCTCTGTTATCCATTTTCATATCATAAAAACGGTTATTTACAATTAACTTCAGGTTCTCCGAAAAGTCGTAATATATCTTAGGCTGAATAGTAAAATTATAAAATGGCTCTACATTTTTTAAAGGTGTACTTTTATCTAAATCATAACCATCTGTAGAATAAAAATTAGCAAAAAGATTAGCCGAGAACTTCTTCTTTTTCCACAACAAATTGGTATTAGCATCGCTAGTATTAAAAGTCGCATATCGATAAGAAAGACTTCCCGTAAACGTATCTTTTTTAGGTCTTTTTGTAATTACATTTATTACTCCACCCATTGCTTCAGAACCATACAATGCTGAAGAAGCTCCTTTAACAATTTCAATTCTTTCTATATTTCCAACAGAAACTCTTGATAGGTCCAAAACACCAGCACTTCTCCCTACTAACGGTACTCCATCAATTAAAATCATTGTATATGCGGCATCTAATCCTTGCATTTGAATTCCTTCAAAACCACTTTCATCTGGAATCAAAATAATCCCCGTTTGTTCACTTAAAATTTCATTCAATCTTGTAACACCAGACTTAATAATTGCTTCAGATGTAATAATTGTCATTGGTAAAGGCAATGATGAAAGCACTCTTTCTGTTCTTGTTGCAGTAGTAACTTTAACTTCCGATAATTCATTTGTTTCTACACTATCTTTTTTAACTTCTTGACAAACAGAAATTTGACAAAAAAGCACAACTGCAAAAAGAGTAATTTTAATTTTCATTATTTTTATTGAGTCTTAATAATCGGTGCAAATATATGATTATTTTTAATTGTTCTAAATTAAATTTATATATTTGCGAAAAATTTAAAAACAAAACAATAAGTTATGATTTCAAAAAACCTTTTTTTGTCAGCCACTATGGCTTTAACATGCAGTCTTGGTTTTAGTCAGGATAAAAAACAACAAGACATAAAATCTATTAAATCTATGTGTGGTTGTTATGAGGTAAAGTTCAATTTTACTGAAACTTTCTCATACCCAAAAGATTCTCTTACTTATAAACCTTCCGAAACTAAACATGAATCTGCTTTAGAATGGGTAGAGTTATTAGAAGATACTCCTAACAAAATCGTAATGCGACATTTATTGATTGTAAGTGACGATATGATTATCAAACACTGGAGACAAGATTGGCTTTACGAAAACACAGACTTATATACATTTGATAAAGGAAATTCTTGGAAATATAAAAAATTAGACAAAAAAGCGGTTAAAGGCCAATGGACTCAAAAAGTATATCAAGTAGATGACAGCCCGAGATATGAAGGATCTTCAACATGGGTTCACGTTGATGGACAAGATTATTGGGCAAACGTTGCTGATGCACCGCTTCCTAGAAGAGAGCAAACAAAACGTAACGATTACAATGTTTTAAAAAGAAGAAATATTCACGAAATCACTGCTACAGGTTGGAATCATGAGCAAGACAATGATAAATTGGTTCGTGACGATGCTGGAAAAGATGTTTTATTGGCGCAAGAAAAAGGATTTGATGTGTATACTAAAGTTCCAGATGTAAAATGTATCGCGACTCAAAAATGGTGGGTAGCAAATAACGCTCTTTGGAAAAACGTTCGTGATAAATGGCAAACTCTTTTTGACAGACATAAAGATCTTAACTTAGAAGCTAAAGTAGACAGAAAAGCACTTTACTCTTTATTATTTGATTTAAAACCAGATACTGCAAAAGCAGAATCAGATGCTATTATTGACAAATTTGTTAAGTAATTAGAATTAGTTGTTAAAATAAGAAATCCGGAAGTTTAAAAAGCTTCCGGATTTTTTTATTAGTTTTTATCTAATTACTGAGCGCACTCTGAATAGGTAACAGCGTGTCTTGATAAATCTGTCCATTTTGGATCTGCTGAAGATGCAGTGATTAATTTGTCACATCCGCTCCACAATGTTGCAAACTCTTTTTTGTATTCTTTTTTCTTTAATAAAAATGCAGGTGCATCTTTTTTAGCAACATAGTAAGATTTAGCATCTCCACCTACAAATTTAACGCCTCCAACTCCTAAAGAAGTAGTTTCTTTTGCATGTGGATCACAATATATTTTAAATTCTTTACTGAATGCAGGGTTTAAAAGTTGCATTAATAATTTTGATTTTTTCTTTTTGATTTGCACATCAGCAGTTTCAAAGTATGCGTAACCTTCTTTTAAGTACTCTTGGTTAAGTTTATCATCGTTCCATTTTTGAAAATCTGTACCAAAATCAATTTTTTTAGTCAAATTATCAAGTCCACTAGGTGGTAAATACATATACTTAATATCCTCTGGTTTTAGTTTGTGCTTTTTTCCAGCTGCATCTTGTAACTTAATAAATTCAATTAGTCCCTTTTCTCTGTCAATATCGCGAATAGTTCCGCTAAGTTCTGTTCCGTCTGCTAGTGTAATGTAAGCTGTTTTACTGTGTGAAAATCCATAAGATGGGTTAATTAAATCTTGAGCTTTTGTTGCTGTAAGTGCAAAAAGAAGCATCATTAAAAGTAAAGATTTTTTAATCATTGTTTTTGGGTTTAAATTTTGCCTACTCTCGCGATTTTCGGCTTCCTCGTATTTATTTTATAGGATCATAAGCCGATTTTTCTCTTTTGTTTATTGGCACTTTTAACTGAAAAATAACCAATTATTTCTTACTGTAAACATACTTATAAAAATGACATATACAAATCTCGTTACTACTTTTTTACACGAAAATTCTTTTTAAAAAAAATCCGGAAGTTTTTAAAGCTTCCGGATTTTTTTTTATCTATCTATTATTGTTTATATCTTTCGGTATTAATGGGTTTGCGTCAATTTCAGCCTGAGGTATTTTTAAGAAAATTTTGCTTACCGTAAGCTACAACCACAACCTCAATTCTTTTCCACTTTCTTGCATTTTAACATTCAAAACAGAACTAGTTAATGGTTAATCGTCATCTTTAAAACCCATGTAAGAAAACGTCAAAACATCTCCCATATTAGCGTTTATTATATAAAATGAATATTATGAAAACAAGACTGATGTAAAACTTATATAATTACATTGTAACACTGATAAAAAACATAACAAAATTATTTAGGAATTCCGCCAAACATGCGCCCTATAAGCCCAAAAAGCAATAAAAAAAGCCAATAGTTTTAAACTATTGGCTTTCTTATTCTTAACTCTATTTTTTTTACATTCTTTCAGGAACTTCAATTCCTAACAATTGAAATGCAGATTTAATTACTTCTGCAACTTTTTGAGAAAGTCTGCACTCTGAATATTTTTTTCGTCAAATCAACTTCACCTAAAATATGAACTGATTGGTAAAAAGAGTTATATTCTTTTACTAAATCGTACGTATAATTAGCAATTAATGCTGGACTATGATTTTGGGCAAGCATTCTGAATTACTTCTGGGAAAAGTTCGATTTGTTTTACCAATTCTTTCTCTTTTTCATGTAATTCTTCAATTTCAATTTTATTAGAAAAATCAAAATCGGCTTTACGGATGATTGACTGAATTCTTGCGTATGTATATTGAATAAACGGACCTGTATTTCCTGCAAAATCTACCGATTCTTCTGGGTTGAACAAAATACGTTTTTTCGGATCTATTTTTAAAATGTAATATTTCAGAGCTCCTAAACCAATCGTTTTGTACAATTTTGCTTTTTCTTCGGCAGAATAGCTGTCTAATTTTCCTAAATCTTCTGAAATTTGTTTTGCCGTATCGGTCATATCTTGCATCAAATCATCAGCATCTACAACAGTTCCTTCACGGCTTTTCATTTTTCCAGAAGGTAAATCTACCATTCCGTATGATAAGTGATATAAACTTGAAGCCCAATCAAAACCTAATTTCTTCAAGATTAAGAATAACACTTTGAAGTGATGATCTTGCTCATTTCCTACCGTATAAATCATTCCTCCAACATCTGGCATATCTTTTACACGCTGAATTGCTGTTCCGATATCTTGTGTCATATAAACCGCTGTTCCATCAGAACGTAAAACAACTTTACGATCTAAACCTTCGTCGGTCAAATCAATCCAAACAGAACCGTCTGGATCTTTTTCAAAAACACCTTTATCTAAACCTACTTGCACAACATCTTTACCTAAAAGATAGGTGTTGCTTTCGTAGTAATATTTATCAAAATTAACTCCAAGATTGCTGTAAGTTGTTGCGAAACCGTCATAAACCCATTCGTTCATTTTTTTCCAAAGAGCAATCACTTTTTCATCGCCAGCTTCCCATTTCTTAAGCATATCTTGCGCTTCGATAATAATAGGTGCTTGTTTTTTTGCTTCTTCTTCCGTTTTACCAGCTTCTACCAAACCGTTAATTTCGTTTTTGTAAGCTTTATCAAACTCTACATAATATTTACCAACTAGCTTATCTCCTTTTAAACCAGAAGTCTCAGGAGTTTCTCCGTTACCAAATTTCTCCCAAGCTAACATTGATTTACAGATATGAATTCCGCGATCGTTGATAATTTGTGTTTTATAAACTTTTTTACCAGAAGCTTTTAGAATTTCTGCAACAGAATATCCTAATAAGTTGTTACGAACGTGTCCTAAGTGTAAAGGTTTATTGGTGTTTGGAGAAGAATACTCTACCATAATTGCCTTTTCTTCTGGGTTTGCGACTACAAATCCGAATTGTTTTTGATCTTTTATTCCGTTAAAGAAATTTACATAATAACTGTCCGAAATAACAATATTCAAGAAACCAGAAACTACATTAAAGCGAGCAACCTCAGAAACATTCTCAACTAGATAATTTCCAATTTTATTTCCCAATTCAGCCGGATTGATTTTGATGACTTTCAATAAAGGAAAAATTACCATTGTAATATCTCCTTCAAACTCTTTTCTAGTAGTTTGAAACTCGATTTTATCAACAGTAACATCAAATAATACTTGTATTGCTTTTTGTATAGAAGGTGTAAGAATTTGTGATAATGACATGTAAACTTATTTTTTAAGTGAGCAAAGATACTGCTTATTCATCAATTAGAGAAAATCAAAAACATATTAAATTCAAGAAAAGAGTTTCGATTTGACAAAAAAGCACATTTTTTAATTGTTAAAATTATCAAAAAATCAAAAGCGTAATCTCTTACAAAACAGCCTATGAGAAAAAAATATTTTTTTTTCTTCAATTTCTTGTAACATATCAAATGCAAAAGAGTCTTACATAGTGATTTCAATTTTTATTGAAGCCAGAAAAAAACAAAAAAGAAAAACTAACAAAACGAAAATCATCATCAATCAAATCAAAAAATAATCAGTAAAAAAATCATGAAATTAAAATTCTTTCTGTTTGCGTTATTAGGTATAATCGCAACTGCACAAGCCCAGAATACTGGAAGTATTTCTGGAAAAATTACAGAAAAGTCGAACAACGCGCCGATTTCTTATGCAACTGTTTCGCTTAAAGAAAATGGAAAAGTAGTTTCTGGAGTAAATACAGATGACAACGGAGACTTTTCATTTAAAAACATTGCTTTAAAAAATTACACAATAGAAATTCAATATATCGGATTCAAGAAATATATTGGTTCTGTAATTTTAAGCGAAAACAGAAAAACAGCAACCGTAAATGTTGCTCTTGAAGAAGAAGCGACTCAGTTAAAAGGTGTAAATATAGTTGCTGAACGTTCAACAATTGAACAAAAAATTGATCGTAAAGTAATTACTGTTGGTAAAGATTTAACAACTGCTGGAGCTTCTGCATCTGACATTATGAGCAATATTCCATCTGTAAATGTAGATCAGGACGGAAAACTTTCGCTTCGCGGAAATGACAATGTACGTGTATTAATTGACGGCCGTCCATCGAACATTGATCCAGCTCAATTATTGAAACAAATTCCATCAACTTCTATCAAAAAAATTGAGTTAATTACAAACCCAAGTGCAAAATACAATCCAGAAGGAATGTCTGGAATTATTAATATTGTATTGCATAAAAGTGCAAACACTGGTTTTAACGGAAGCTATAGCGGAGGTATTACTTTTGGCGAAACGGCAAAATACAATCAATCGCTTGATTTGAACTACAAAACTGGAAAAGTAAACTTCTTTGGAAATGGAGGACAAAACTTTGGAACGTATTATAACAAAGGTAGAATCTTAAGATTGGATCAGGATGTAGAACAAAATTTGAAAATTTCTAACGAAAATGATAATTACTTATATAAGTTAGGAATGGATTATTTAATTAATGACAAAAACACTTTGTCTTTCTATACCAATCAAAATAAATCAACTGGAAACGGAAATGTAATTACTAATATCGATTACAACAATGGCGATCCAGATATTTTAAACATTTACCAAAATTCACTTTACAAAGGGCCAACAAAAACTGGAACTTACAATTTGGCATACAAACATATTTTCAAAAAAGAAGGACATACTTTAGATTTTGAAGGTAATTACAGTGATACGAAATCAGACCAAAATGCAAGTTTTGATACTAATACAACAAGACCTGATAACACTTCAAATAGTGTAATTTATAGCGATCAAATTGGTGATCAAAGAAAATTGAGCACAATAAATGTTGATTATGTAAATCCATTAAATGACAAAACCACGCTTGAAGCTGGTGCAGAAGCTAGAATTACTAGAACAAATAATGATTATAATACCGGTAATCCTTTAGTTCCTATTGACGAACGAGTTTCAAATTATACTTACGATACTGATATTTATTCGGCTTATGTGACTTTTGGTCAAAAATTCAAGAAATTCAGTTACCAATTAGGAACTCGTTTTGAGAGCTATAAAGTTCAAGCTAATTTAAACCACGGCCAAGATAAGTTTAATGATGATTATATTACTTTATATCCATCTGCTTATTTGACATATAATTTGAATGAAAAAAATGTTCTTCAATTTAGCTATAGCCGTCGTGTTGACCGTCCAAGTATAGAGCAAACTAAGCCAATTCGTGAATTCTCAACTCCATTAGTAACTTCATATGGAAATCCTGAATTAAGACCTCAGTTTACAAATTCGGTAGAGGTTAATTATACTAAAACACTTGAAAAAGGAAGTGTTACTGCAGGTGTTTATGTAAGAAGCATTAATGATCAAATAAGCAGAACATTGAGTCCAGATCCAAATGATCCGTCTGGATACAAACAAATCTTGAGCTATACAAATTATGATCACAATAGTGCTTATGGTTTTGATGTTTCGTTAAATTATAAATTGACAAAATGGTGGGATATTCAACCGTCTATCGACTTTTCGAGCATTAAACAACAAGGTATTGTATTTGAATTTGATCCAGCAACTAGCACAAGTTCACCTCTTGAACGTAGCGTAACAACTACAGCTTTTAACGCTCGTATGAACTCTAACTTTAAACCTACAAAACGCTTAAGTTTCTTGCTATTTGGTTTTTACAGAGGACCTGTTGAAGATGTTCAGCAAAATCGACATGAAATGTACAAAATGGATATTGGTTCACGTTACACATTGCTAGACAACAAAATGAACATTAGCGTACGTTTTAATGATGTTTTCAAGACAATGAAATATGCTTTTGATGGAATTTATCCTTATCCTCAAACAGGTCAGTTTTCTTGGGAAAGCAGAACGGTTTATTTAGGTTTGACTTACAACTTTGGAGGAGGAAAAATCAAAAACTTACAGCGTAAACAAAGAGAAGATAATACTAATAAAGGTGGGGGTGGAATGTTCTAATCTTACCTAAAAAGATTTTTTTTAAATAATTTTTGAATAATTTCTTGTAGAAAAAAAGTCTGGAGATTGCCACCTCCAGACTTTTTTTGTTTTATTAAACTTATAAAAAATTACACAGTTCTTTTATTTCTTCTGGATTTGCAGTTTCAGAATTATCTGTAATTGCTGAAGAATGATAAAAAGTAAGATCTAATTTTTCTTGCGAGCAATTTGATGTTGGAAGACCGTAAACCACCACCTGGCATAATCTCAATTCTATCTCCTGCCAATTCCTGAAGTCTTTCTAAAGCGAGAATTCCTTCTTCGACATTTACTCCTTGACCGGAAGTCAAAATAGTTTTAAAACCACAGTCTATAACAGATTCTAGTGACTTTTCTGGATTTTTAACCACATCAAAAGCACGATGAAAAGTACATGAAAGCGGATGCGCTAAATGAACCAATTCTTTATTCTGCTTTTTATTTATTTTTCCGTTTTCTTTTAGAATTCCGAAAACAAAACCGTCAACACCTAGTTTTTTATATTGTTTTATGTCTTGTTTCATTTCTGTGAGTTCTTCATCAGAATAAACAAAATCTCCGCCACGAGGCCTAATGATAACATGCATTTTTATATTTATGCTTTCGCGAACTTTTACTACCAAAATAGAATTTGGAGTAGTTCCTCCCAGTTTCATATTTTCACATAGCTCAATTCTATCTGCACCGTTTGCCTGAGCAATCAATGCCGATTCATAATTAAAACAAGCTATTTCTAGTTGATTTTTTTTCATTTTGATTTTATTAAAAGGGCTTCTATTTCACTCAGCCTCACAAACTTTAAAACAATTAAGTTCAATCTTTGTCACCCTGAGCGGAGTCGAAGGGCGCTCCTATTGGAACGTGGGCTTCGACTCCGCTCAGCCTGACAAGTCGCTTGTATTCTACTGAGCAAAATCGACTGCTAATTTACTATTAAACATCCTTTTTATTAAAATTTTCATGAGTTGTTTTATTCAAACATTGAGAAAGTTTTTTCAAGTCCTCCCATTTATCTTTTATTATAGCTTCTTTCTTTTTTCTGCTCCAGCCTTTTACTTGCTTTTCAAATGCGATAGCTTGGATAACATCATTAAACTCAGTGCAAAACACTAACTCTAAAGGTCTTTTTTCAAAAGTGTAACTTTCTTTATTCAAGCCATAATTATGTTCATTTAGTCTCCTATTTATATCATTTGTCATTCCTGTGTAATAACTTCCATCGGAGCATTTCAAAATATAAACGTAATATCTTTTCATAGTTTTTATTTTCAAAAAAAATAAAAGTAAGAAATTTAATTCAAATCATTAAATAAAAGAACGTGCCAATTGGAATGTGGGCTTCGACTCCGCCCAGCCTGACAAATAGAAATCCATCACATACAATCGTCAAAGTTTTGTCCCACTGAGCAGAGTCGAAGGGCGTTCCTACCGGAAAGTAAGCTTCGACTCCGCTCAGCCTAACATATATGTATAAAAAAACCTGCTCCCAATAAGAAGCAGGTTCTAAATATAATGTAAGATGAATTAATTTACCATTTAATAATAGCGCTTGCCCAAGTAAATCCACTTCCGAAGGTTGCTAAAACTACAGTATCGCCAGATTTGATTTTTCCTTCTTCCCAAGCTTCAGTTAAAGCAATCGGAATAGATGCAGCTGTTGTATTTCCGTATTTCTGAATATTATTATGAACTTGATCGTCTGTCAATTTGAATTTATTTTGAATAAACTGCGAAATTCTCAAGTTTGCTTGATGCGGAATCAACATATCGATATCTGAAACCTGAAGACCATTTGCTTCTAATCCTTCATTGATTACTTCTGCAAAACGAACTACAGCATTTTTAAATACAAACTGCCCATTCATATAAGGATAATAACTTTCGTCATTCGGATCATTATCTGCAATAATGTCTGTTACCCAACGCGCTCCCATTCCTGGTGCTTGCAATGCTAATTCTTCAGCATGCTGGCCTTCAGAATGTAAATGTGTAGATAAAATTCCTTTTGTTACATCTTCTTCACGGCTTAAAACTGCTGCTCCTGCTCCATCACCAAAAATTACAGAAACTCCACGTCCGCGAGTTGTCATGTCTAATCCTGTAGAATGAACCTCAGAACCAATTACCAAAATATTTTTATACATTCCGGTTTTGATATATTGATCTGCAACAGAAATTGCGTAAACAAATCCTGAGCATTGATTTCTAACATCTAATGCACCAACTGTTCTTAGACCTAAATCTCTTTGAACCAAAACACCTGGGCCTGGAAAATAATAATCTGGGCTTAAGGTAGCAAAAACTACAAAATCAATATCTTCTTTGGCTACACCAGAACGCTCGATTGCAATTTTAGTCGCTTTTACTCCCATTGAAGTCGTAGTGTCTTCTCCACGGATAATGTGTCTTCTTTCTTGAATTCCTGTTCTTTCCTGAATCCACTCGTCATTAGTATCCATGATCTTAGACAAATCATCGTTAGTCACCACATTAGAAGGAACATAATATCCTAAACCAGCTATTTTTGAATGATACATAATCTATTATTATTTATTAAAAAATTGGATTGCAAATTTACGCATACTTTAAAATATACGTACACAAAATACTATTTTTTTCGTTATTAGCAATTTAATATATTTTAATTCTAAAGCAACTTATAATCATTTACTTCTTGAAAAGGCAATTTTCGGACATAAATATTGAAAAAAATGAAAAATCAGATACAAGTTGTAACAAGACAAAAGTATATTAGACAAACATTTTGAATACCATTTTATAAACTCATAAAATTAAAACTATGAAATTAAAGGTTACGCTGTTTTTATTTTTAAACATAAGCTTTTTCTCTTTTGCTCAAGAGAATCTAGTTTATCAAAAACCTTCGAAATCTATTTTAGATTTGGCAGATTACCAAAGGCCTCCTTCGGTATCTATGGATACAAAAAAAGAGAACATGCTCTTAATGTATCGCAATACTTATAAAACGCTAGAAGATCTAAATCAAGACGAAGTTAAACTGGCAGGTTTAAGAATTAATCCTGTTACTAATATTTCAAGCACAGCAACTTACTTGATCAATCTTAAACTAAGAAAAATAAGTGGAAAGGAAGAAATTCAAGTTAAAGGCTTACCTGAGAATCCGAAAATAACAAATATTCTTTGGTCACCAAACGACAAAAAAATCTTATTCTCTCATACTACAAATTCGGGTGTTGAACTTTGGGTTTTGGATGTGGCAACTGCCCAAGCAACAAAACTTACAGAGGCTAGAGTAAATGCAAACCTTGGAAATCCGTTTAACTGGTTTTTGGATAGTGAAACTATATTAGTAAAAATGCTTCCTAAAAACAGACAGCCACTTTTGGATTCTAAAAAAGATTTGCCTACTGGGCCAATTATTTCAAATACTTCGGGAGAAAAATCTCAAAACAGAACGTATCCAGATATGTTGAAAAACAAAAACGACGAAACTAATTTTGAAAACTGCATAACTTCTGAATTATACAAAGTAAAACTAAATGGTGATGCTGTTTTGTATAAAGATGCCGCTATGTTTGCTGGAGAAAGAATCTCACCAGATGGTAATTACATTATGCTTACTACCATTCAAAAACCATTTTCTTATGTAGTTCCTCTGAATAGATTTCCATTCAAAACCGTTGTTTACGATTTAAGCGGAAGAGAAATTAAAACGGTAAACGAGGTTCCTTTAAACGAAATTATGCCAAAAGGTTTTATGGCTGTTCGAAAAGGAAAAAGAGAAATGGCTTGGAGAAACGATAAACCTGCGACATTATCGTATGTTGTAGCTTTAGACGAAGGAGATCCTGCCAACAAAGTTGATTTTAGAGATGAAGTTTTTCTTTGGGATGCACCTTTTGACAAAGAAGCAACATCATTGGCAAAAACACCACAACGTTTTAGTGACATTACTTGGGGAAATGATAATTTAGCAGTCCTTTCAGAAGAATGGTATGATACGAGAAACACCAAAACATTTTTGATTAATCCTTCAAATCCAAATCAACAGCCAAAATTAATCACAGACAGAAATTCTCAAGATGTTTATTCTGATCCTGGAGTTTTTGAAACAAGAAAAAATGCCTACAACAAATATGTTTTAGCTATCGAAAAAAATAACCTTTACAGAATTGGCGAGGGTTATACCAAAAATGGACAATTCCCTTTTGTTGACGAATTCAATCTGGAAACTTTAAAATCAAAGCGCATTTATACTTCTCCATACAAAGATAAAAAAGAAGATATTTTAGAAATTGAAGATTTTAAGTCTGGAAAAGTCTTAGTTATGATTCAGTCAAAAACAGAATATCCGAATTACTATTTCAGAAATATTAAAAAACAAAACAGCTTAACACAAGTTACTGATTTCAAGAATCCGTTTGAAAGCATTAAAGACGTTAGCAAAGAAGTTATTAAATACAAACGTAAGGATGGATTGGAACTTTCAGGAACTTTATATCTACCTGCTGGTTACGATAAAGCTAAAAAAGAAAAATTGCCGCTATTGATCTGGGCTTATCCAGCAGAATATAAAGATAGAAATAGCGCTTCTCAATCGACTCAAAATTCAAACGAATTCACTTTTCCTTATTACGGATCATTTGTGTATTGGGTTACAAAAGGCTATGTGGTTTTAGACGATGCCGCTTTTCCGATTATTGGAGAGGGAACTACAGAACCGAACGACAACTTTATTTCGCAATTAGTCGATAATGCAGCAGCGGCTATTGACGCTGTTGACGCTTTAGGCTATATCAATCGTAAAAAAGTAGCTGTAGGAGGACATTCGTATGGAGCCTTTATGACAGCAAACTTACTAACGCATTCTGATCTTTTTGCTTGCGGAATTGCAAGAAGTGGTGCTTACAACAGAACTCTAACACCATTCGGATTCCAATCTGAACAACGAAATTATTGGGAAGCTCCAGAAGTTTACAATGCAATGTCTCCATTTATGAATGCAGAAAAAATGAAAACTCCGATTTTATTGGTTCACGGAGAAGCAGATAACAATCCCGGAACTTTTACTTTGCAGACAGAACGTTATTTTCAAGCATTAAAAGGTTTAGGAGCGCCTGCTAGAATGGTTATTTTGCCAAAAGAATCTCATAGCTATGTTGCTAAAGAAAACATTCTTCATTTGCTTTGGGAACAAGATCAATTCTTAGAAAAGTATCTAAAAAACTAAATTCATAATTTGATTCCAAAAGTAAACCCGACAGATTTTTAAAACCTGTCGGGTTTATTATTTTAACAATTAGAAATCATATAATTTTCTAATTGACACATCCTCTAATTATAAATAATTTAGTGCTAGAAAAACTTCTTGTTCAAGCGGCAAATCTATTTCGCTTTCAAAGAAAATCAACTGTCTTTTATAAACAGTTTCAATTAAATAATGGCTTCCTCTAAAATACGTTCTCCTAATTTTTACCATTAATTTTGACTCCGAAACCATTTTAAATTGATGCGGATAAACTAGCGTTTTATGAGTCTCGTCCGGATAAGACAATAATAAATGAGTCGGAATTTCATTTACTTCTCCAAACAAAGAAGCCACGTACTTAACCTTTGGATCTTCGTATATTTTTGAAGGATCATCTTTTACCAATACTTCTCCATTTCTCATTACTATTGCTTGATCTGCAAAAGACAAAGCATCTGTACTATCGTGCGTTGCAATAATACAAGTAATTCCTTTTTGCTTTAGGTAACGGAATAAATTACGGCGCAAAGCATTTTTTCTAAAAGCATCAATCTGACTAAATGGCTCGTCTAACAAAATCACTTCTGGCTCTAAAGCCAAAACTCGAACCAAAGCAACTCTTTGTTGCTGTCCTCCGCTTAAGAATTTGGTCTTAACATTGGCAAACTGATCCATTTCTACCATCTCTAGCAATTCCTGAACACGAAGTTTTTTCATGTTTGCAAAACCATTAGATAAAAACTTGCCCACGTTTTCTGCAACCGTTTCATATGGAGACAAATCAAAATCTTGTGCCAAATATTTCATATAAGGCATTCCTGGAATCAAATTAAATTTTGGTCCCAAGATAGGTTTATCACCATAAAAAATGTTTCCCTCGTTCAAATCATATAGTCCATATATAAGCTTGAGCAGTGTGCTTTTTCCGCAACCACTCTCGCCAATAATGGCTACGTTCTGACCTTTTTCAATAGAAAAGGAAATATTTTTTATAACGGGGCTTTCGGTGTACGAAAAAGATATATTTTGAATGTCAAGCATGAGTTGTAATATGAGACGTCAAATTTACAATGTTTAATTTCTAAAGTCAAAAAAAAGTCTGCTTCAATTATTGAAACAGCTTTTTTTATGATTTATTTTATTTAGAAACTTATTTTCCAGCTTCTGCTTTAGCATCGTTTACCATTTTGTCGTTTGCTGTAATTGAGAATTCAACACGACGGTTTTGCGCTCTTCCCTCTGGAGTATCATTTGTTGCAATTGGGTCAGCTATTCCTAAACCTGAAGTTTTGAAACGGCTTGCTTTTAATCCTTTTGAAACTAAATACGCTTGCACAGAAGCAGCTCTTTGTCCTGAAAGCGTTAAGTTATACTCTGGTTTTCCAGTGTTATCTGTGTAACCAAAAATTTGAATATCTGTATCTCCATACTCATTAAATACAGGAACCAGTTTATCCAAATTAGCTTTTGCTTGAGATGTCAAAGTTGATTTGTTAGTATCAAAACGCACTGCATTTTCATTCAATGTCAAGTGAATTCCTTCTCCAACTCTTTCAACAGAAGCACCTGGCAAAGCTTGATCAATTTCACGAGCTTGTTTATCCATTTTGTTTCCGATCAATGCTCCAGTTCCACCACCTACAGCAGCTCCAATTGCAGCACCTAAAGCAGCGTTTCCGCCTCGACCGATATTATTTCCCAATACAGCACCAATTACACCTCCTGCAACTGCACCAATTCCGGCTCCTTTTTGTGTATTATTTGCGTTTTTTACCGAATCACAGCTTGTAAAAAAATTAGCTATAACCATTAAACTACTTAAACCTAAAACCGTTATCTTTCTCATTTTCTATATCTTTAAAATATTAATTAGCTCTTTGAAATTGGTAAACTACATCTTTTACCTGACCTCCAACATTGATATTATCAACTAACTGAAAAGAACTTTCAGTTACACCTGCAACTTTAAGCAAATAGCCATCTCTTACTTTCTTTGCTTTTTCACCTGCATTAAGAATCTTTAATACAAATAAGCCTTGATTGTTAATGCTCCATACAATTGGCGAAGAAAATCCAGTACAACTTGGAGAAGTTAAAGCCATATTTCCTTTATTGTTGTTTGAAATAAAGCTCCAAGTACTTCCAATAAAACATTTTGAATCTGCAAGATCAAATGAATTTACTTTGATATAATCAGAACCTGGGTAAGAAACATTGGTAAGCACCCAATTTCCTTTTAACGCTACTTGAGTCGATTTGTCAAGTTTTGTTGAAAGCGTAGTAGCCTCAGAAGATGAAGCTGTTGACGAAGCTGATTTACACGCAAAAAACATAGCGGCAATCAAGCATATAAAAATACTCTTCTTCATTTTGTACAATTTTTTTAGATTAATACTTGCCTTTTTAACAATTATTGTACCACAAATATACGATTCATTGAGATATTTTTCGTTTTAGAATCTATTTATTTTCTTTCAAAATTAACATTTCCGCCATTTTGTCACCCAAAATAGAATTGGTATTTTATTTGAACAAATGAAAATCATCAAATTAAAACTCAAAAATTAAAAAATATGGCAACAGGTAAAATTAATGTTTCAGTAGAAAACATTTTTCCCTTAATTAAAAAGTTCTTATACAGCGACCACGAAATTTTCTTGCGCGAGCTTGTTTCTAATGGTACTGATGCTACTTTAAAATTAAAACATCTTATTAGCATTGGTGAAGCTAAAGTAGAATACGGAAACCCTATTATTGAAGTTAAAGTAGATAAAGAAGGTAAAAAAATCCACATTATCGATCAAGGTTTAGGTATGACTGCTGATGAAGTTGAAAAATACATCAATCAAGTAGCTTTTTCTGGTGCTGAAGAATTCTTAGACAAATACAAAGATTCTGCTAAAGATTCTGGAATTATTGGACATTTTGGTCTTGGTTTCTACTCTGCTTTTATGGTAGCTGAAAAAGTTGAAATCATTACAAAATCGTACAAAGATGAACCAGCTGCACACTGGACATGTGACGGAAGTCCTGAGTTCACTTTAGAACCAGCTGACAAAACTTCACGCGGAACAGAAATCATTCTGCATATCGCAGAAGATTCTTTAGAGTTCTTAGACGATTCTAAAATCAGTGGTTTATTAAACAAATACAATAAATTCATGCCTATTCCGATTAAATTCGGAACAAGAACTGAAACGCTTCCAAAACCAGAAGATGCTCCGGAAGATTACGTTAATGAAACTGTTGAAATTGACAACATTATTAACAACCCAAATCCAGCTTGGACAAAACAGCCTTCTGAATTAACTGATGAAGATTACAAAAACTTCTACAGAGAATTGTATCCAATGCAGTTTGAGGATCCTTTATTCCACATTCATTTAAATGTAGACTATCCGTTTAACTTAACTGGTATTTTGTATTTCCCGAAATTAGGAAGCGACATGCAGATCCAGAAAGACAAAATTCAGTTGTACCAAAACCAAGTTTACGTTACAGATAACGTAGAAGGAATTGTTCCTGAATTCTTGACAATGTTAAAAGGAGTTATCGATTCTCCAGATATCCCATTAAACGTTTCTCGTTCTGGTTTACAGGCTGACGGTGCAGTTAAGAAAATCTCAAACTACATTACTCGTAAAGTAGCAGATAAATTAAAAGCTTTATTTAACGAAAACCGCGCTGATTTTGAAGCAAAATGGAACGATATTAAAATCGTTTTAGAATACGGAATGCTTTCTGAAGATAAGTTCTACGAAAAAGCAGGTGCATTTGTTTTGTACCCAACTGTAGATGACACTTACTTTACTTTAGAAGAATTAAAAGAAAAACTAAAAGAAAACCAAACTGATAAAGATGGTAAACTTGTAGTTCTTTATGCTGGAAACAAAGATGCACAGCACTCTTATATCGAAGCGACAAAAGACAAAGGTTACGAAGTATTGCTTTTAGATTCTCCGATTATTTCGCACTTAATCCAAAAGATTGAAAACGATAACAGCGGATTAACTTTTGTACGTGTTGACTCTGATCATATTGACAACTTAATCAAAAAAGAAGAAAATACGATCTCTAAATTATCTGATGACGAAAAAGCGACTTTAAAAACTTCTTTAGAAGCTTATATTCCAAAAGCATACAGCGTTCAATTGGAAGCTATGGATTCTCAAGTCGCTCCATTCCTTATTACGCAACCAGAATTTATGCGTAGAATGAAAGAAATGAGCCAAACAGGCGGCGGAATGTTCGGAATGGGTAATATGCCAGAAATGTACAATTTGGTGGTAAATACAAATTCTGATCTTGCTTCAAGCATCTTAAACACAGAAGACAAAACGCACCAAGAGCATTTGGTTAAACAAGCATTAGATTTAGCTAAATTATCTCAAAACCTATTAAAAGGTGAAGCACTTACTGCTTTCGTAAAAAGAAGTTTTGAAATGATCAAATAAGCATAAAATTGCTTTCCTAACAAAAGCTGTCCGATTGGGCAGCTTTTGTTGTTTAAACCAAAACCGGTTTTAGATTGTTTAAAATCATCTCATTAATTAGCAATTATTATAATTTTTTGTTCAAAAAATCGTTAGGATATCTTATAAATTAACCACTATAGGATTTTTAAATTGTAACTTATTTTTTTATTACATTTGACTGCCTTATTAATCTAATCCAAAACAAAAAAACCATGAAAAAAACTGTCATTTTATTATCAACTATTTGCGCTACAGCATTTTTATATATTTCTTGCTCTAGCGACAATCACGACGAACCAGGAAATTCAACAAATCTAACAAACGTTGGAGCATCGATTTTTGTTGATACTTCCAACGAAATGGATCTTAACACGGGGCTTTTAATTACTACAGCCACTTCAACTACTGCAAAAACTACAGAAACGCCTGCAGGACTTTGCGCAACTGTAACAATAAGTACTCCAAACGGCGAAGAATATCCTAAAGTATTTTTAGCAGATTTTGGAACAGCAGGATGTAAAGACATAAACAACCTTACTCGAAAAGGACAATTAAAAGTAACTCTTACGGGGCCAATTATGGAAACTGGAAGTAAAATGACAATTGAAAGAATTGACTACTCAATAAACTATACCAAGCTAGAAGGCACTATTGAATACACTAACACCACAACTGTTGCCGCTACACCACAATGGACTAGAAAAGTAATAAATGGCAAACTTACAGATATACAGGGAGGAGTTTACATTAATTCTGGATTTTATACCACTAAACAAATTGCAGGCGTAGATACTCCTTTGGTTTTATCTGACAATGTATACGAAATAACAGAAGGCTCACATAAAGTGACATCTGCAAATGGCGAATCAATTACCTTAACAATAAAAGAGCCATTGACTAAAAAATATTCTTGTTTATTTATTTCTAAAGGACAATTGAAAGTACAAGGAGAAATTTTAAACGGAGTAATAGATTACGGAAACAACGACTGTGATGCGATTTACACCTACACACAAGAAAATGGCGCTTCATATCAATTATCAATGTAAGACCTTTTCTTGCATTACTTTAAAATCCCAATTTAGAAATAGATTGGGATTTATTTTTTTATAAAAATAAAACAACAGCCTCATTACATTTAAACTATTTTCTTTATTTTGCACCAAAATCTCAAAAACTAATGAAAAAAACACTAATTGCTTTTGTTACTCTTGCAGTATTAGCATCTTGCGGCAAAAAAGAATCTGCTGCTGACAACCTACACCTTACAGGAAACATTAAAGGTTTAAAAACCGGAACTTTATATATCCAAAGAGTTGTGGATACTTCTCTTGTTGCCATCGACAGTATTAAAATCGACGGAAATTCAACTTTTGAAAGAGATATCAAATTAGAATCTCCAGAGATGCTTTATTTGTTTCTAGATCGCGGTGTAACAAATTCTTTAGATAACAACATCTTATTTTTTGCTGAGCCAGGAAACATGAATATCGAGACCAATTTGGACAACTTCATCACCGGCGCAAAAATTACCGGATCTAAAAACCAAGAATTATACGAAGAGTATCAAAAAATAAATGTTCGTTTTAGAGATGAAAATCTTTCTATGGTAGAATCAAAATTCAAAGCCTTAAAAAGACAAGATCAAAAAGCAATTGACAGCATAGATGCAAAACAGCAGTCAAATATCAAAAGAAAATATTTATACGCTACAAACTTTGCTATAAACAATAAAGATCACGAAGTAGCACCTTATATTGCTTTAGCAGAAATTTACGATATCAATTTAAAATTTCTTGATACAATCCAAAAATCGATGACGCCAAAAGTAGCTCAATCTTTTTATGGAAAGAAACTAACAAAATATGTATCTGAAATCAAAAAAGAAGAACAAAAGGCTCCTGCAGAAACTAAAACAGAAGCTGCGGCAACTGAAGCAAAAAAATAATTTCATTTTATAAAAACAAAAAAGCCCTGAAATATTCAGGGCTTTTTTTATATCTTAAATCAACAAATTTTAACAAGAAGATATTCATGCTCGCTATTAATATTTTCAAGCGTTAAAAGGCAATTATATCATCAAAATAAAAACAACTTAAATCGATTTTAATTAAACGAAAAACACAAACTCTAAAACTGGAGTTTGATTTTAGGCATAAAAAAAACCACCACATTTCTGTGATGGTTTTTGAGCCGATAGAGGGACTCGAACCCACGACCTGCTGATTACAAATCAGCTGCTCTAGCCAGCTGAGCTACATCGGCCTATTTTGCGAGTGCAAAGATATAAATGTTTTTTAATATTCCAAAAAAAATTTCACACCTCTCTCTATAATTAAAAAAACCACCACATTTCTGTGATGGTTTCCGTTTTTTTGAGCCGATAGAGGGACTCGAACCCACGACCTGCTGATTACAAATCAGCTGCTCTAGCCAGCTGAGCTACATCGGCCTCATTACGGGTGCAAATATAAAGCGGTTTTTCAATTTCCCAAAATAAATTTGCACTTTTTTACACTTTTTTTTCTTATAATGCGTTGATTTTTTCAATCAATTGATTAGCAGCTTGTTCTAATTCAACATTAATTTGTTTGAAATGTGCTTTTTTATTTTCAACGTTCTTTGCGTTCACTTTTGTAATCAAAGTATCGAATGCAGCGATAGCTTCATCGACCAAAGCATTCGTTTCTGGAGTAGGATTTCCTGTTGTTGACATCTCAAACAAGTAAACTGCCTCAATAATATCTCCTAATACGAAGTTGATGTCTTTCTTTAAATTCTTAACGTTTGCCATTTTCTTTTTATTTTAATTTGCGTCTGCAAAAGTACATATTATCTTTAAATTTAATGCTAAGAAATGTAAATTTCTAAAATTGAAGCTTTTCCGCTCAAATTAAATGCATTTATAGCAACAGGAACCAAAACAGTATCTCCTTTTTTATAAGCTTGCTTGAATCCGTCATATTCAATTTCAAAATCACCTTCAATACACATATATACTGTAAATGTTTCTCCATTTTTGGCAACTTCTAATTTATTTTCTAACGGAAGGAAATTCGTTGTAAAATATGGACAGTCTACAACAGTATTTGAGGTATTAACCTTTGTTTCGTATTTTTTCTGTGTATCTACTTTATTATAGTTAATTGCATCTAGTGCAAGATCTACGTGCAATTCTCTTTTATTTCCTTGCGCATCTACACGATCAAAATCATATAACCTATATGTAATATCAGAAGTCTGCTGAATTTCGGCAACAACCAAACCAGCTCCAATTGCGTGAACTGTTCCAGTTTCTAAAAAGAAAACATCTCCAGCTTTTGCTTTTACATCATCTAAGATAGACACCAAAGTATTATCGTGTAAATGTTTCAAATATTCTTCTTTACTAGAATCTTCTTTAAAACCAACAATAATTCTCGCATCAGCATCGGCTTGCATTACGTACCACATTTCAGTTTTTCCGAATGAATTATGACGTTCTTTTGCCAACTTGTCATTTGGATGCACTTGAATAGAAAGATCTTCTCTTGCATCTAGATATTTAAAAAGTAACGGAAATTGCTTTCCAAAACGCTCATAAACTTTAGTTCCTAAAATAGCATCTGGTGTTTCATCAATCAAATCCATTAAAGATTTTCCTTTTAAAATTCCATTTGCAACGACACTTATATCACCTTGTACAGTAGACAATTCCCAGCTTTCGCCAGTAATTTTAGAAACGATTGGTTTGTTTAGAATAGTTTTTAGTTTTTCTCCTCCCCAGATTCTTTCTTTCAAAATCGGTTCAAATTGCAAAGGGTATAAATTCTGACTCATGTTTTTTAGGCTAATATATTTGTTTAATTAATTCTAATTTGATACTATTTTGGTAATCTATGATACTAATTCTTGAACAATTTCTAAGGCTTTCGGTATATGTTTGGCAGCATTTGCACTATCAAATATCGAAATCAATAAACCATTCTTATCAATTATATAAGTAACGCGTCCTGGCAAAAGCCCGAACAAATTATTACGAACACCAAAAAGTTTTCTTAATCTTTTATCTTGATCTGAAAGCAAAATAAAAGGCAATTTATATTTAGAAGCAAATTTATGATGTGACTTTACACTATCGTCGCTAATACCAATTACCTCAGCTCCCAAATCTTTAAAATCTTCGTATTGATCCCGAAAACTGCAAGCTTCGGTTGTACATCCTGGTGTATTATCTTTTGGGTAAAAATAAATCACCAGTGGCTTTCTTCCTAAAACACTTTGGCTTTCAAAAAGTTCACCATTGTTGTCTTTCGCAGTAAAATTCGGAACTATATCTCCTATTTTTAATGACATTTTTTATTCTCCTTTATAAGTTACAAAATTTCGGTCCGTTTCGTTCAGCACAACTTCAAGATCAAAGTCGGCATGAATTCGTTGTCTAATTTTATTCCATATCACAACAGCAATATTTTCTGCAGTCGGATTCAAATCTGCAAATTCTGGAACATCCAGATTAAGATTTTTGTGATCAAACGGAATTTCTACTTCTTCTCGTATAATGTCCGCTAATACTTTCACATCTAAAACAAAACCAGTTTCCGGGTCAATCTTTCCTGTAACACTTACTGTTAAACCATAATTATGACCATGAAAGTTCGGATTATTGCATTTTCCAAAAACAGCGTCGTTTTTTTCAAATGACCAATCCTTTCGATGCAGTCGATGTGCGGCATTAAAATGTGCTTTTCTTGATATGGTTACTCTCATTTATGTTTCTGGTTAGTTGGCTATAATTTATGGTCTTCAAGATAATGATCAAATTCATCAAAAATTATCTTAAACCAAACGGTATAAATTTCGGGCTGTTTTTCAATATCTGCTTTCACATCTTCAATACTCATCCATTTCCAATCTTCGACTTCGTCTGGATTTATATTTGGTTCCTCATTATAATAACCAATCATAACATGATCCAATTCATGCTCTGTCAAACCATTATCAAAAGGCGCTTTATAAATAAAATGAAACAGCTCTTTCAATTCAGCCTTAAAACCCATTTCTTCAAATAATCTTCGGCTTCCTGCCTCGATGTTTGATTCTCCTTCTCTCTGATGACTGCAACAAGTGTTTGTCCAAAGTAAAGGAGAATGGTATTTATGATGAGCACGCTGTTGCGGCATAATTTCGTTTTTACTATTTAGAATAAAAACCGAAAAGGCACGGTGCAAAAGCGCTTTTTCATGTGCTTCTAATTTTGGCATTAAGCCAATCTGTTCATCGTTCTGATTAACTAGTATTACGTTTTCTTCTGTCATAAGGCTTCTTAAGCAAACAAAAATACGAAAAAAGAAATGGCTTAAAAATCCTAATTCAGTTTGTCAAAAGCTTTGCTTTTAACTAAATTCCTATTTCCCTGATTTACAACTCTATAATTCTGCTAAAAATTAAAAGCTGTTAAAATTAAGACATAAAAACTAGATTGTCTCATTTTACGTAACTAATAAAAAGTTAAAACACACTTAAAAAAATCTCAATAATAACCTTGTCTGTAATTTGAAGCTAAATCTTGGCGTATCTTTGAAATACAGATTATAGCACCCAAGAACTTATGAAATCTAAAAATCTAATTTTCAGCCTTTGTTTTATACTTCCGCTCTTTATTTTACAAGCTTGCGGACAAAACACTAAAAAACAAACTACACAAACTGCTGTTATGGAAAATAAAATCAGTAAACCCGGAAATCCTTATTATTCGAATACCGATACAACAAAATTAAATGTAAGCAACGCCGAATGGAAAAAGGTTTTGCCTGAGGATGTTTATGCCGTAATGCGCGAAGCCGACACTGAAAGACCTTTTACTGGAAAGTATTGGAATTCTGATGAAAAAGGAACTTATTACTGCGCTTCTTGCGGAAACTTACTTTTTAGATCTACAGCTAAGTTTTCAAGCAGTTGCGGATGGCCAAGCTTCTTTGAACAGGAAAACAAAAAAAGCATAGTTTTTAAAGAAGACAACTCACTTGGAATGGAAAGAACCGAAGCGCTTTGCGGGCGTTGCGGTGGACATTTAGGCCACATTTTTGATGACGGTCCTGCTCCTACTGGAAAACGTTATTGCATGAATTCGATTGCTCTTGATTTTATTCCCGATAATAAATAAACTAAAAATGAAAAATATACTTTTAATATGTCTTTTTACGCTTTCGCTAAATGGCATTTCTCAAAATAAAAAATCCAATCTCGAAACTATTACGCTTGGCGGAGGTTGCTACTGGTGCGTTGAAGCCGTTTACGAAAATCTGGACGGAGTAAAATCTGTTGTTTCTGGATTTTCAGGAGGAAATGTTGCTAACCCTACTTACGAAGAAGTTTGCACAGGAGAAACGGGCCACGCCGAAGTGGTTCAGATTACTTATGACAAAACTGTAACTGATATTAACGAGATCTTCAAAGTTTTCTTTACCGTTCACGATCCAACTACTTTAAACCGCCAAGGTGCAGATGTTGGCACACAATACCGCTCCGTTATTTTCTATAGAAATGACGAACAGAAAAAAGCGGCTCAAAGTATTATTACCGAACTAAACAAAGCAAAAGTCTACAATAGTCCGATTGTGACCAAGGTGGAACCTTTTAAAGTTTTTTATAAAGCCGAAGATTATCATCAAAACTATTATGCGAACAATAAAAACCAGCCGTATTGCAAAATGGTGATTCAGCCTAAAATAGAAAAGTTTGAAAAGGTTTTTAAAGATAAACTGAAAAAGAAACAAGGCTAATACAACTTATTATTATCAACCGTCCACAAAAATGGACGGTTTTTTTTATTTCACCAAACCTTGTAAACAATGGGTTTTTCTTTTAATTGAAAAAATATTTTAATTTTTTTCTCTTTTTTGTCCAATCCTGAAAGTTCGATTGTTATTAGGGTATAAACAATTAAAAAATTATACATCATGGAAACTAGACTTAATTTATTCGAACAAGGTCAAAAAGCAGTTAGCACATTATTTGGAATTAGCGGTTATTTGAAAAAAGGAACAATTGAAGCATCTCTTATGGAATTAATAAATTTCAGAATCTCTCAAATCAACAACTGCGGTTATTGTTTAGACATGCATTCAAAAGAAGCTTTAGCCGCTGGAGAAACAACACAACGTTTATTTGGATTAAGTGTGTGGAGAGAAACTCCGTATTTTACACAAAGAGAAAGAGTCGCTCTTGCTTTAGCAGAAGCTGTAAATGCTTGTGATGTTCCAGACGAAATTTACGAAATCGCAAAAGCTGAATTTACAGAACAAGAATTAATAGATCTTACGCTTGCAGTTGCTGCCATCAACGCTTGGAACCGTCTTAACATCACTTTTTCCAATGTGCCTGGAACTTATAGAGTTGGACAGTTCGGATAAACAGTAATTGATTTTATTTTGTAAAAACAATTAACTTTATACAACTCAAAGCAAATTATTCAATTTAAAAACATAAAAAATGAATGAGTTTTTATTGATTTTCAGAAGAGATTTTAAAACAAAAGAAACACAGCCGTCTCCAGAAGAATTGCGGCAGCATTTACAGCAGTGGCAAAACTGGTTTGGAAGTCTTGCGGCTCAAGATAAACTGGCAAGACCTTTACAGAAATGGGACGGCGAGGGAAAACTTGTAAATTCAAATAAGGGAATTACCGACGGGCCTTTTGTTGAAATTAAAGAATCTATTGGCGGATTGATTATAATTAAAGCCAAAGATTATGACGAAGCGACCGAAATTGCGCAAGGATGTCCAGTTTTAAATTTTGGCGGAAATGTCGAAATTAGAATGGCCGTTTAGATTTTAAATCAACTTAAACAAAATGCCTTGTATCTTTACTAAGGCATTTTTCTCTTAAAACATGGAGCACAAAGAACTTTTACCAAACTTATTCAGAACCGAATATCAAAAAATAGTTTCAGTTCTCTGCAGCTTATTCGGAATTCAGCATATCGAAATTGCAGAAGATATTGTAAGTGATACTTTTTTGACCGCTTCAGAAACTTGGGCAATTAAAGGCATTCCCGAAAACCCTTCAGCTTGGCTTTATACCGTTGCCAAAAATAAAACCAAAAACTATCTGAAAAGAAACAACGTTTTTGAGACCAAAATCGTTTCCGAAATAAAACACAACACTCCATTAAACAATCCTGAAATCGACATTGATTTGTCTGATCAAAATATTGCCGATAGCCAACTGGCGATGATATTTACGGTTTGCAATCCGTGTAATTCCGAAGAAGCTCAAATAGCCCTTGCCTTAAATTTATTATGTGGTTTTGGAGTAAATGAAATTTCAGATGCTTTTTTATCTAACAGGGAAGTCATTTACAAAAGAATTAATCGCGCCAAAGAAAAGCTAAAAGAAGAAAACATAAAAATTCAGCATCCGAACAATACTGAAATAAAAGACAGGATACAAACGGTTCTCAAAACCATTTACCTGCTTTATTCTGAAGGCTACTACTCTATTTCGCAAAACACCACTTTACGAAAAGATCTTTGTTCCGAAGCCATCCGTCTGACTTATTTATTGATTCAAAATGAAAGCACAAATTTGCCACAGACAAATGCTCTAATGGCGTTAATGTGTTTTCATTCTTCAAGATTTGATGCTCGAACTGGCTTAAATGGTGAAATTATTTTATATGAAGATCAGGATCAATCGCTTTGGAATCAGGAATTAATTGATAGAGGAACTTATTTTCTTAGTCAGTCTTCGACCGGAAATACACTTTCAAAATATCACTTAGAAGCTGGAATAGCCTATTGGCACACCATAAAAACAGAAACTTTAGAAAAATGGAAAAATATTCTGGAACTCTATAACAATCTAATCATTTTAGAATATTCGCCAATTGTTGCCTTAAACAGAACTTATGCTCTATCTAAAGTAAAAGGCAAAGAAGAAGCAATCAAAGAAGCTGAAAAATTGAATTTAACCGATAATCATTTTTATTATTCTCTACTAGGAAATCTCTATTCTGGAATTGACACAAAAAAGGCACTACAGAATTTTGAAACAGCTCTTGGTTTAGCTAAAACAGCATCCGACAAAAATATCATCAGCAAAAACATTGAACACTTGAAATTAAAGACAAATTAGATTTAGCATAAAAAAGTGAAATGATAAATTTCATTTCACCTTTCTTGTATATTGATTTTGAGTACTATTGTTTAGCTACTTTTTTAAATCGCATCACTGGTACATTATCATGAATTAAATTTAGTTTTCCGTCTTTATCAACAGAATAACTCGTAACTAATTTAATTTGTTTTAAAAACTCCTGTTCTCCACCACCTTCACAAAACATCATTGTAGTTGGCCCTGCTTCTCCAAAAGTCAAAGATTTACCTTTTAAAGTATAAGGCGCACTGTAACCGTTACATCCATTATTTCCGTATACTTTTGTTTCTTTTTGATCGAAAGTAAGTTGTGGCTTTTTATGCGGATACAATCCTTCAAAAGCAATTCTTGGTCCAGAAATATACTCAAGTTCCCAAGTTGTGTCAAATAGATCGCTGGCGCTTTTATCTGTTTTTGATGTCTTGCATGAAGCAAATAATAGCGTTAAAACTGAAAGGACTGCAAATGTGTATTTTTTCATAAAAATGTTTTTTAAAGATTTATAATTTGTTTTCTTTTTTTGAACTAAAATAATTCTATAAAAATCCTATTCTCAATATTCATGCCCAGTTACAGCTTTTCTTAAGTTTAAATTTAACTCAACGCTGTTATTTTCTGTCTCTAAGTTACTACAAATTATTTAAAGTTTTATCGCCCAGATGTTTAAAATAAAACAAGTAACACTATTTTTTTTGTAATTTGCATCAATCAAAAAGCCAAATCATCAACAAAAAAACCAAAAAATGAAACAATTTCTATTTTTGTTTGTATTTGCATTGACAGCTCCGTTTGTTCAATCGCAAGAAAACCTTCCAACAGATTACCTAACAAAAGAATTCCATCAAGGACGACGTGAAGCTTTTAGAGCTTTAATGCCTGCTAATTCTGTCGCCGTTGTTTTTTCTTATCCAGAAAAAGTTTTCTCTAAAGACATTAACTACAATTATCATCCAAATCCTGATATGTATTACTTAACAGGATACAAAGAACCCGATGCTATTTTAGTGCTTTTTAAAGAACCTCAAGGAACAGAAAAATACAACGAAGTTCTTTTTGTAAGAGAAAGAAATGCGTCTCGCGAAACATGGACTGGAAGACGTTTAGGAATTGAAGGAGCTAAATCTAAATTAGGTTTTACAACTGTTTACAACGGAAAAGACTTTAATGCCTTTGCAATTGATTTTGCAAAATTTGACAAAGTTATTTATGACGAAATTCCAACAGATGTTGCAGAAAACAACAGTCCTGATAATTTATATGCATTACTAAAATCATTTAAATCTAAAGCAGGAATTACAACAGCAAATGAAGCTTCTACAGATTTGTTTGACAAAATCACCAATTCTCTTCGCGAAATCAAAACTCCTGAAGAGCTTGTTTTAATGCGCAAAACGGTAAAACTTTCTTGCGTTGCACATAATGAGGTTATGAAAGCAGTTGGCCCAGATATGAGCGAAAATGAAGCAGACGGAATTCATGCCTACATTCACAGACATTACGGTGCAGAAGGCGAAGGTTATCCTCCAATTGTTGGCGCTGGAGCAAACGGATGTATTTTGCATTATGGAGACAATAACGCTACAAAAATCGACAATCAATTATTATTAATGGATGTTGGTTCTGAATATCACGGTTATTCTGCAGACGTTACTAGAACAATTCCTGCAAACGGAAAATTTACTGAAGAGCAAAAAGCAATTTACCAAATTGTTTATGATGCACAGGAAGAAGTTTTTAAAATCTGTAAAGAAGGAACTCCTATTCAGGATTTAAATAAAAAAGCAAAAGAAGTTATAACTGCTGGGTTAATTAAATTAGGAATTATTACAGATCCTAAAGATGTCCGAATTTATTATCCGCACGGATGTTCGCATTTTCTTGGTTTAGATGTTCATGATAAAGGAAATTATATGGGAACTCTAAAAGAAAACATGATTCTTACTGTTGAACCAGGAATTTATATTCCTGCAAATAGCAAATGCGATAAAAAATGGTGGAATATTGGCGTTCGTATCGAAGATGATATTTTAATGCTTAAAGATTCTTATGAAAATCTTTCTGCAGATTCTCCTAGAAAATGGCAAGACATTGAAGCTTTAGCCAAACAAAAAAGTACTTTTAATGACATGAAATTCCCTAAGATCTAATTAGTTTTTTTGCCACAGATTAAATGGATTATTAAAATTTTTAAATTAAAAACTTAAAAAAATCTGTGAAAATCCTTTTAATCTGTGGCCAAGAAAAAATAAAAAAAGCCTCAAAATAATTTGAGGCTTTTTCTTTTGAATTTTCCCGAACTTTACATTCTTAAATCAATTAAAAATGAAAGCACTTACCTTTTCTTCTTTTGGAGAATCAGATGTTTTAGAATATATAGAAATCCCTAATCCGCAATTAAAAAAAGACGAAATTTTAGTCGAAATGAAAGCCATCGGATTAAATTTTGCAGATGTTTACCGACGCAAGGGAAATTATCACTTAAAAGGAAATCCGCCTTTTATTGCCGGTTATGAAGGAGCAGGAATTGTTGTTGATGCAAATAATCACTCAGAATTTAAAATTGGCGATCGTGTGGCTTTTGCCGATGCTCCGTTTGCCAATGCAGAATTGGTTGCCGTAAATGTAAATCACATTATTCCGTTATCTGAAAATATTTCTTTTGAAACCGCAGCTTCTGTTTTGCTTCAAGGTTTAACAGCTCATTATCTTGCAACAGATAGTCATAAAACTGTTAAAGGAGAAACTGTTTTGATACATGCCGTTGCAGGTGGAGTTGGTCAAATACTAACTCAGATCAGTAAACTTTTAGGCGCAACTGTCATTGGATTAACTTCATCGGCTGAAAAAGCAAAAACTGGATTTGAACAAGGTGCAGATCATGTTTTTCTTTATAATGACGATTGGAAATCGCAAGTTTTTAAAGTTGTTCCCAATGGTGTCGATGCTGTTTATGATAGTATAGGAAGTACTTTGATGGAAAGTTTTGAAGTCACCAAAGAATGTGGACAAGTAGTTTTCTTCGGAATGGCGGGCGGAGATCCAGCACCTGTAGACCCAAGAATGCTAATGGATGGTTCTAAAACTTTAACGGGAGGTGACTTATGGAGTTATTTAAATTCTAAAGAAGAAAGAATTAAAAGAGCAACTCAATTATTTAGTTGGATTACCGAAGGAAAAATCAAACTTTCAGAACCAACATCTTTTAAA
Source organism: Flavobacterium ginsengisoli (assembly GCF_029625315.1). Taxonomy (NCBI): domain Bacteria; kingdom Pseudomonadati; phylum Bacteroidota; class Flavobacteriia; order Flavobacteriales; family Flavobacteriaceae; genus Flavobacterium; species Flavobacterium ginsengisoli. Next base: position 4,370,343 of record NZ_CP121110.1, on the reverse strand, counting down.
TTATCAGAAGGAAAATTAGCGCACGATTTTCTAGAAAGCAGAAAAAGCACTGGAAAAATTATTTTGATTCCTTAATTTTTTTTGCCACGAATTACACCAATTTTCACTAATTTTTATTTTTGGTTTTAAATTTAATTCGTGAGAATTGGTGTAATTCGTGGCAAAACATCATAATTTAACGACTTCCATTTTTGTCAATTCAGACAATTCTAGAATCCTATTCACTTCATTTTTATTGGCTAGAAAAAACAAATAACTATCGCCATACGTTTCATACGTCATTAATTCCAAATTCCTTTTTTCTAATTCAGATTGAATGTATGGAAACAAATCATGACTATAGGTTTCTTCTGGATAATCAAACCTGAAATCTTCACCAAGCATTTCAGAAATAAAATATTCTGCATCTTCTGGATCAAATTTCCAGTCGCTATGCCATGAATTCATACCTTCAAAAAAGTCAAAATCATAATCAAATTCATCATCATTTTGATTTCTCTTATCAAAAAGTTCTTGGGATTGACTTTGTAATAGTTCTTCGTCGATTTCTCCTCTAGAAACTAATTGTAGAAATTCTTTAAATGTTTCTACAGTCGCTTCTTCATTTTGCACTAAATTTTCTTGAGAAGAAAGTTCTACTGTTTTAGGAATTTCAATATTTAAATATTGGCAGATTCCCTGCAAAACCAATTTAAAATCTCTAATTCCGATTTCTTCACTTTCATTCTTCGGATTATTTACATCTAAAAGTTCGCTTTCCAGCAATCCTTTTGTATAATCAAAGAAATGTCTTCCTGAATACAATATTTTAAAATCGTTTATTTCTAAACTATTCGTGCGACAGAAAAAGATCACGAAGTTTTTTATAGAACGCTTAAAGAACTTTTTTTCTTCTGGGGTTGGCTCCGAATAAAATTGAATGTGTATAAAATCGTACTCTAAACCTTCTTGAATCTGCTCATCAGAAAGAGTCGAAATATTCATTTTTTTATAAAGTTCATTCAAAACTTCATAAGCATTATTGAAACCTGCTTTTTTAATTTCTTCATTTCCTTCTTCATGATCAAATGAACTTGGAAAGAAAAATAAATTCACCATCACATCTTCCTGAATTCCCTTTACTTTAAATTCAAGACTTGACTGCTCATTATATAAATAGGAGTAAATAGGATCAATAACATCAAAAGAAATGATAGATTTTGGGTCGCTATTGCGTCCAAATATGTTTGAGAAAAAGCTCATTACAATTACTGGTATTAAAACTAATCGTTAGAATATTTAAAACTCTGATTCATTTTATCAAAAGGAATCACTTCATTAACAATCGATTCTAATTCATGATCTGTTAATAATCCTCTAGCAGATTCAACTATTTTTGGCGAAACATGTATTTCGTAATCAATTATATCTCGTTCTAAAATAGCTGATAGAATTGCGTTTTGTCTGCTCAGTCAGATACTTTTTGTGCGATTTAAATACTGATTCTATATCGTCTCTAAATTCCTCATCAGTAAGTTCATTATAGACATCTTGTTTCGACATATCAATCAATAAAACTTTGAAAATAAAATCCTGAAGGTTTTTTGCCAAATAATTAACTTCATTAGAGTCGTGCCAAACAAAAACAATCGGCACATCTCCATTGTTTTCTTCGTTTAAAAAGAAACAATAATGATCGCCACCGCCACTTTTAGCAAACGGAATAAATTTAAATTCTGGATTTATATTTCGATAATCTTCTGGATCTTGAAGTTCTTCTATTTCTTCTGCAACAGATTTTAAATTCAGCGATTCAAAATCATAAGAATGTAAAAGCAAAGGCGGATTGTCTTTTAAAGTAGGATAGACATCTGTATACCAATTTGGACCATATTCTCCAACATCTAGCATGCCGTCAGCCTCTAACTGTTTGTATAAGAAAGGGTATTCAAATCTGTATTTTTTTTCGATTTCTTGTATTGTCATCTTTGGGGGAATATTCTATTAAAATCAGAATACTAAGATAACAATCTTTACTGGACCAAAAAACCTGAAGTCAATTATTTCAAGGATTCCGCAATCATTAAAGCACATTTTTCGCCATCAATTGCCGCAGAAATAATTCCGCCTGCATAACCTGCACCTTCTCCACAAGGATATAAACCTTTGATTTGCAAATGCTCCAAAGTCATCGGATCTCTCGGAATTCTAACTGGTGATGAAGTTCTACTTTCTGGCGCATGCAAAATTGCTTCGTTAGTTAAATATCCGCGCATTGATTTTCCAAAATCCTGAAAACCTTGACGCATAATTTGAGTTAAAAATCCAGGAAAAACCTGTCCTAACTCAACCGAAGTGGTTCCTGGAACATAAGATGTTTTCGGAATATCTGCCGAAACTTTACTTTTTGTAAAATCAATCATTCGCTGTGCTGGAACTTTTTGGGTTTCTCCTGCCAAATGCCAAGCTTTTTGTTCGATGCTTTTTTGAAATTCCATTCCGGCCAAAGCACCAAATTTTGCAAAAGGCTTAAAATCTTCCAATTTTAATTCGACTACAATTCCAGAATTTGCCGTTGATTGATCTCGCTTAGATGGTGACCAACCATTTGTAACCACTTCTCCCGGACTTGTCGCACATGGCGCAATTACTCCACCTGGACACATACAGAACGAATACATTCCGCGACCGTTAACTTGTTTTACAATAGAATACGGAGCTGGAGGCAAATGTTCTCCACGATAATCACAACTGTATTGAATACTATCTATTAATTCTTGTGAATGTTCTGCACGAACACCTAAAGCAAAAGGTTTTGCTTCTATTAAAATTTTCTTTTTGTCTAATAATTCAAAAATATCGCGAGCCGAATGTCCTGTTGCTAAGATTAATTTATTGGCATGAATTTTATCTCCGTTCTGCGTTACGATTCCTTCAACTTCATTATTCTTTACTAAAATATCGCTTACACGGGTTTCAAACAAAACCTGACCGCCAAACTCCCTAATTTTATTTCGAATATCTTCAATAATTTTTGGAAGTTTATTAGTTCCGATATGCGGATGCGCTTCTACCAAAATATCTTCAGAAGCTCCAAAAGCAACTAAAAGTTCTAAAATTCTAGTTACATCGCCACGCTTTTTAGAACGAGTATATAATTTTCCATCAGAATATGTTCCTGCTCCGCCTTCTCCAAAACAATAATTCGAATCTTCGTTTACAATATGTTCACGATTTATCGCTTTTAAGTCACGGCGACGGCCACGAACGTCTTTTCCTCTTTCGAGTACAATTGGCTTTAAACCTAATTCAATTAATTGCAATGCCGCAAAAAGTCCAGCTGGACCAGCACCGACAACAATAACTTCTTGTGCATTCGAAACGTCCTTATATATAGGAAGCTCAATTTTAGTTTCCTGAAAAGGTTCGCCTTTTAAATAAATAAGAACTTTCAAATTAATTTTAATCGCTTTCTGACGTGCGTCAATAGAGCGTTTTAAAATTGAAACGTGCTGAATTTCTTGAGCAGAAACTTTAATCTGCTTAGACAAATGATCTTTTAGCAATGATTCGTTTGCGGCAATTTCGGGTGTAACTTGAAGTAAAAGTTCTTTAGGCATTTTGTTTTATTTATTCTATTAGCTTTTCTTTCTATGAAAAGAACATGCAAAAGTACTATTTTGAAATGAGATTTTATATTTACTCTAAATTTTCACGCAGATTTACGCAGATTTTATCCTTAATTTATTTTTCATAAAATCTTTGCAATTTATTTCTAGCCACAGATTATTTGGATTAAAAAGATTTCTCTTAAGAGCAGTTAGACACACTGCAGTATATCTCTACAAAAAAAAACTTAGAACCTTAGCACCTCAGAATCTTAGAACCTTTGAGAAAGACTTTGTACCTTTGCTACTCTGAACCTTTGCACCTTTAAATAAAATGTCACGAAAAATAAAACTAATCTGGGATTTCCGTGGGCCAGCTTCTGCTAAAACTGCAGAACATCACGAAATTCATCTTAAAGAATATATTACAATAGAAAAGTCTGCCTTTAAATATTACTGGATTTAAAATCATAGACGAAATGTACGCCATAGCATTTATGGTCGTAACCGATGAGAATATGATTCAGGTAAGAGATGCTTTGAAACCGCATCGTGGGGAATTATATACTGAATAAAATTCCAATATTTTAAATTCCAAATTCCAAAACTGAAATACTTAAAAAAATGAAATTCCAAATTCCAATGCTATAGAAAACTTGGAATTTGGAATTTTTATTTTGAATATTCCCAAAAAGGGTTGGAATTTGGAATTTAAAAACTTTGGAATTTATTTTTTAGTTCGCTACTTCACTAATAAACTTAATACGCATTAATCGCAATTCGTCTATATCGTAGTCGCCATCAAATTCTTTCAGCGCATCTTCGATTTTATCAGATTCAGATTCCATGAAATAATCGTGAATTTCTTCCTGCTGATCATCATCTAGAATATCGTCTAACCAATATTTGATATTTAATTTTGTTCCAGAATAAACAATCTGTTCCATTTCCTTGATCAGCGCATCCATCGTAAGTCCTTTCGCGGAAGCGATATCATTTAATGAAAGCTTTCTATCAATATTTTGGATAATATATAATTTGTTGGCAGAATTTACTCCTGTAGATTTAACCACTAAATCGTCTGGGCGAATAATATCGTTGTCTTCTACATAACGACTGATTAAAGCAACAAATTCACTACCATATTTTTTAGCTTTTCCTTCACCAACACCATGAATATTATATAATTCCTGAATTGTTATCGGATATTTTAAAGCCATATCTTCAATTGACGGATCTTGGAAAACTACAAATGGAGGCACTCCAAGTTTTTTGGCTACTTTTTTACGAAGTTCACGAAGCATTCCCGTTAACACCTCATCGGCAGTTCCAGAAGATTTTGATGATGTTACTATTGCTTCATCATCCGCTTCGCTGTATTCATGATCTTCAGACATCATGAATGAAACTGGTTTTTTAATGAAGTCTAAACCAGCTTTTGTGATTTTGATTACTCCATAAGTTTCAATGTCTTTAGACAAATAACCAGAAACTAGAACTTGTCTCAATAATGCCATCCAGTATTTTTCGTCGTGGTCTGAACCTACGCCAAAATAAGGCTGAGTATCTGTTTTATGTGCTTTAATTACGGCATTAATACGCCCTATTAAAGTAAACACAATTTCTTTTGATTTATAAATATGTTTGGTATCACGAACAATTTCAAGCAATTTAACCACTTGTTCTTTGGCTTCTACTTTATGTTTAGGATTACGAACATTGTCATCCATATCGGCACCTTCACCATTTTCGCTATCAAATTCTTCTCCGAAATAATGTAGCAGGAATTTTCTGCGTGACATTGAGGTTTCGGCATAAGCCACAACTTCCTGTAAAAGTGCAAAACCAATTTCTTGTTCTGCAACTGGTTTTCCAGACATAAATTTCTCTAGCTTTTCTACATCTTTATAAGAGTAGTAAGCCAAACAATGTCCTTCTCCGCCGTCACGTCCTGCACGACCAGTTTCTTGGTAATAGCTTTCAAGTGATTTTGGAATGTCGTGGTGAATTACAAAACGAACGTCTGGTTTATCAATTCCCATTCCGAATGCGATTGTTGCTACAACAACATCGACATCTTCCATCAAGAACATATCTTGATGTTTGGCCCGTGTTTTGGCATCTAAACCTGCATGGTAAGGAACTGCGCTGATTCCGTTAACTTGTAAAACTTCGGCAATCGACTCTACTTTTTTACGGCTTAAGCAGTAAATAATTCCAGATTTACCTTTATGTTGTTTGATAAATCGAATAATATCCGACTCAATATTTTTCGTTTTTGTGCGAACTTCATAATACAAGTTCGGTCTGTTGAATGATGCTTTAAAAGTATTAGCATCAGCCATGTCAAGGTTTTTCAGGATATCTTCCTGAACTTTTGGGGTTGCCGTTGCGGTAAGACCAATAATTGGCACTTTACCCAATTGCTTGATTATATTTCTCAGATTTCTGTACTCTGGCCTAAAATCATGTCCCCATTCTGAGATACAGTGTGCCTCATCAATAGCAACAAAAGAAATTGGAACACTTTGTAAAAAAGCCACATATTCTTCTTTTGTCAATGATTCGGGGGCGACATACAAAAGTTTGGTCAATCCAGATGTAATATCTTTTTTAACCTGAGCAATTTCTGTTTTAGTTAGAGAGGAATTTAATACATGTGCAATTCCATTTTCAGACGAAAGACTTCGAATTGCGTCTACCTGATTTTTCATCAAAGCAATTAAAGGAGAAACAACAATTGCTGTTCCTTCTTGAATTAAAGCCGGTAATTGGTAGCAAAGAGACTTTCCTCCACCGGTCGGCATAATTACGAATGTATTTTTTCCGTCTAAAATGCTCGTAATGACTTGCTCCTGCAAGCCTTTAAATTGGCTAAAGCCGAAATACTTCTTTAATTCTTTATGTATTTCAATTTCATTTGAATTCATTCTCTATATTAATGGTATTTTGTATAAATTTGCAACACATAAAGATACAACTTTCTTTTATACATACAAATTTTAAATATTCTGTTTTGATCACAAAAGAAAATATATTGGCGATCGCCAAGAAAACAATACTCTCTGAAAGTGAAGCAATTACAAAACTAATTGATTTTTTGGACGAAAATTTTTACGAAGCCGTCCAACGCATATATGAAACCAAAGGCCGTCTGATCGTTACAGGAATTGGAAAAAGCGCGATCATTGCTCAAAAAATGGTAGCTACTTTTAACTCAACTGGAACTCCTTCTATGTTTTTACACGCAGCAGAAGCGATTCACGGTGATTTAGGAATGATTCAAAACGACGATATCATTATCTGCATTTCTAAAAGCGGAAATAGTCCAGAAATTAAAGTTCTTGTTCCTTTATTAAAAAGGTTTGGAAACACTTTAATTGCCATTACAGGAAATACAACTTCATTTTTGGCAAAAGGCTCTGATTTGGTTTTAAATACAACTGTTGATACAGAAGCCTGCCCTATCAATTTAGCTCCTACAAATAGTACAACAGCACAGCTTGTAATGGGCGATGCATTGGCTGTTTGCTTAATGGAAATGCGTGATTTTAAACCCGAAGATTTTGCAGTTTATCATCCAGGAGGAGCTTTAGGAAAAAAATTACTGCTTCGAGTAAAAGATATGATTGAGCATTCATTAAAACCTGCAGTTACGCCAGAAACTTCTATTAAAAAAGCAATTTTTGAAATTTCTGAAAAAAGATTAGGAGTTACAGCAGTAATTGAAGACAATAAAATTGTTGGAATTATTACTGATGGAGACATCCGAAGAATGCTAAACGACGTAGATACTATAGCAGACTTAACAGCAAAAGATATTATGTCTAAAAATCCAAAAGTAGTTTCCTCGGAAACTATGGCGGTTGACGCTTTAAATATTTTAGAAGATTTCTCGATTACACAATTAATCGTAGCCGACAATGGCGAATATAAAGGAGTATTACATTTACATGACATTTTAAAAGAAGGAATCGTATAATGGCAAAGAAAAACCTTGGCGAGATGTCATTTTTGGACCATCTTGAAGAACTTAGATGGTTATTAGTTAGAAGTACAATTGCAATATGTATTATGGCATTTGTCACTTATTTTATCAGTGATTATTTATTTGATCAGATTATTTTAGGACCAATTAGGCCAACATTTTTTACCTACGTTTGGTTCTGTGATTTATCGCATTCATTAGGATTTGCAGACAGCATTTGTATTACTGAATTGAATTTTATCATTCAGAATACAGAAATGGAAGGGCAAGTAAATATTTTTGTATGGATGTGCCTTCTGGCAGGTTTTATCTTGAGTTTTCCCTATATTTTATGGGAAATCTGGAAGTTTATCAGTCCTGCTTTATATGAGAAAGAACGCAAAAATGCAAAAGTATTCATCTTTGTTTCTTCAATGCTTTTCTTCTTAGGCGTATTATTTGGCTATTTTGTAGTTATTCCGATGTCGGTTAATTTCGTTGCTACTTTCTCTGTGAGTGATGTTGTAAAAAATCAGTTTACACTAGAATCTTACATGGGAATGGTAAAAACAAGTATTTTGGGAAGTGCGATCTTTTTTGAGCTTCCAATTGCAATTTACTTCTTAACAAAATTAGGCTTAGTAACTCCTTCTTTTTTAAGAAAATATTGGAAATACGCCGTTGTAATTATTTTAATTATTGCTTGCAATTGTAACTCCGCCAGACGTTGTGAGTCAAACTATTGTTGCAATTCCGATGCTAATCATTTACGAATTAAGTATCTGGATATCGAAGATTGTGTATAAAAATAAAATGAAAGAAAATGTCTGATATAATTCAAGAATTTAATGACTATCGTTCTAAAATGAACGAAAAACTGCTTGCTGACAATAACAAAATTGTAAAGCGAATTTTTAATCTTGACACCAATGCTTATGCTGAAGGCGCTCTTGATGTAAAAACAAAAGAACTTTTAGGTTTAGTTGCATCAACTGTTTTGAGATGTGACGACTGTGTAAAATACCATTTAGAAACAAGTTATAAAGAAGGTGTTTCTAAAGAAGAAATGATGGAAGCAATGGGAATCGCAACTCTTGTTGGAGGAACAATTGTAATTCCACATTTAAGAAGAGCTTACGAATTTTGGGAAGCACTTGAAGAAGCTGGAAAATAAATAATTGTTAATACGTTTAACTGTTGAATCGTTTATTTGTTAATTTGCAACGAATAAACGATTTATCGATTAAACGATTAAACTTAAAAAATGAAATTAAGAGCCGATAATTTAATCAAAACCTATAAAGGACGTAGTGTTGTAAAAGGAATTTCTGTTGAAGTAAATCAAGGAGAAATCGTAGGGCTTTTGGGGCCAAATGGAGCTGGAAAAACAACGTCTTTTTACATGATTGTGGGATTAGTAAAACCAAATCAAGGAAACATTTATCTTGATGATTTGAATATTACCGATTACCCAATGTACAAACGTGCACAACAAGGAATTGGTTATTTGGCACAAGAAGCTTCTGTATTTAGAAAACTTAGCATTGAGGATAATATTCTTAGTGTACTGCAATTGACTAAACTTTCTAAAGAAGAGCAAATTGCTAAAATGGAAAGCTTAATTGAAGAATTCAGCTTAGAGCACATTCGTACTAACCGAGGAGATTTACTTTCTGGAGGTGAGCGCCGCCGTACCGAAATTGCACGCGCATTGGCAACCGATCCAAAGTTTATTTTATTGGATGAGCCTTTTGCGGGAGTTGACCCTGTTGCGGTTGAGGATATTCAGCGAATTGTTGCGCAATTAAAAAACAAAAATATCGGAATTTTAATTACCGATCACAACGTTCAGGAAACATTAGCAATTACTGATAAAACATACTTAATGTTTGAAGGAGGAATTCTAAAAGCAGGAATTCCAGAAGAATTGGTAGAAGACGAAATGGTTCGTCGTGTTTATCTTGGACAAAACTTCGAGCTACGCAAAAAGAAACTTGAATTTTAAGACAGTTATATATCAATGGTAAAAAGTAAATTTCTTTTTACCATTTTTTTTAATCTAAGATTCTTAAATAGTTGCAAATGAAATCAGAAAAACCAACTCAGGAAGATTACGACAACTGGCACAAAGACCCAAAAAATTGGTATTTCTTTAATAGCTTTTATTATAACCCAAAAGACAAAAGATTACTTCCTCCGAAAAAGATTCAATGGATGGGTTATACTATAAATTTTGCCAATCCATATTCTGTAATGCTTTTATTGCCTTTTGTAATAATTGTTATTTTGGTTTTATGGAAATAGTTCTCGACAGAAACTAAAACTACTCAACAGTAATAAAATGCAATTGCTCTAAATCTCCATTGTAAATATTAACATCAACACGATGTTTTATTCCTGGCAGAGAAGCTTTTTCTGTAAATTGCCAGAACAACCAATCATCTTCAATTTTCTCTCTGTAAAAATTATAATTCGCAATCCAGAAAAGATATTCACTAAATTCTTCTTTTAAAAAATCAGAATAATATCGTTCTCCTGAATAAATTATTGGGCGAACTTGATAATGTTTTTCGACTTTATTCAACCAACGTTTCAATCCTTTTTTTAAACTATCTAAAGGCTGATTTTTAGGCAATTTTTCAATATCTAAAACTGGCGGAAGATCTCCTTTTTGCAATTTTACTGTTTTGATAAAAAGATCTGCCTGTTCAATAGAATTTTCGTTTGGACGATAATAATGATAAGCGCCGCGCATGATTTTATTCTCTTTTGCACCTTCCCAATTTCTTTTAAACTGTCTGTCTACGCGGTCGTTTCCTGCTGTTGCACGAATAAACACGAATTGAACAGGATATTTTTCATCCAAGATTTCGACTTCTTCCCAATCGACTTTTCCTTGAAATTCAGAAACGTCAATTCCAATTACTTTTCCTTTATGGTTTTCGAGAACACGAATGTTTCGAACATCAGAAAGATGTTTGTCTACCTCATCTTCATCTAAAACTCTTTCTGTTTTAAAACCTAAATAATAAGCAAGTCCTTTGCGATAATGATAAATTATCCCAATGAATAAAAGTCCGAAAAGAATCAATAAAAATGAACGAAAAAGCCTGCTTAGAAATGATCTTCCAGCGGGCTTTCTTGTATATGTTTTACGATAAGTCGTTTTTCTTGCCATTAAACAGATTTACTTTTTCAAGAAAAGATTATTGATAACTGACAACAATACATAAAAAGCAATAATTAGTGGAATTGCGATGTAATGAAGTAAAATAATCATCAATACCGAAATAACAAGAAATACAATTTGAAGGGCATTTTCTTTCAAACTGAATTTTTTAATTTTTAAAGCAAACAACGGAATCTCAGCATTCAAAATATAAGCACTACATAATGTTATAATCAACAAAACCCATTGATTGGTTAATAATTCAAGAATAAGCAGTGACGATTCTGCATACATATCTAGAACAATTTGCAAACTAATAATAAAAAGAGCATTTGCTGGAGTTGGCAATCCGATGAAAGAATCTGTCTGACGAGTGTCAATATTAAAATTGGCCAAACGATAACAAGATCCTAAAGTGATAATAAATCCTAAAAACGGAATTGCAGGGTGAGTTCCTAATTCATGACCGCTATGTACAAACATACTGTACATCACATATCCTGGAGCAACTCCGCTTGTTACCATATCTGCAAGAGAATCTAATTGCAATCCAAGCGGACTTGAAACTTTAAATAATCTAGCAAAAAAGCCGTCGAAGAAATCAAAAAAGATTCCTAAGCAAACCATGAAAAAAGCCATTAAATAATTGTTTTCGGAAATAAAGACAATTGCGACACAACCGCAGAAAAGATTAATTAATGTAATTAGATTTGGAATGTGTTTTTTAATATTCATAGCTTTAAATTTTGATAATGGCAGAGAACAAATTTAGTATAATAACTCGATGCAAAACGAGTTTTTTAGAGAGTTTTTTAATTCGAAGTATGACTTTGGGAATATTTAACTAAAGGAACTTATTAGATGAGTAAAATATTATATTTTTGATAAAAATTTTAAAACAGGCCTCGATCTGCAAAAACATATACGTTGAAGAAATATTTAGTGTTTTTATTATTTTGTAGCTGTACTTTTCAGTATGCACAAACCGTTCGAAAATACTCGAATGAATTTATGAATATTGGGGTCGATGCCGCAGCTCTTGGAATGGCAAGTGCTGTGACTGCCGCAACAAATGATGTAACGGCAGGTTACTGGAATCCGGCAGGTTTAACTCATCTTGAAGATCATCAAATTGCTTTAATGCACGCCAGCTACTTCGCCAATATTGCACAGTACGATTACATAGGTTACGCAAGTCCAATTGATGACAGAAGTGCTTGGGGAATTTCGATGATTCGTTTTGGAGTAGACGACATTATGGACACCACGCAGTTAATCGATAATCAAGGAAATATTGATTATAACAGAATCAGCTTGTTCTCTACGGCAGATTATGGCTTTACTTTTTCTTATGCTCGAAAATTGCCTGTTGATGGATTTCAATATGGTGTAAATGCAAAAGTAATTCGAAGAATAATTGGGAAATTTGCCAATTCTTGGGGATTTGGATTTGATATCGGACTTCAGTTTGAAAGAAATGACTGGAAATTTGGTTTAATGCTTCGCGATATTACCACAACTTACAATGTTTGGAATATTGATGAAGAAGAATATGCTAAAATTGCAAATGCAATTCCGGAGAAAACAACGAATTGCCGGAAAGTACAGAAATAACATTGCCAAAAGCTCAATTAGGAGTTTCAAAAAGATTTGATTTCCATAACGAATGTAGTCTTGTCACTTCTGCAAATTTAAATATGCGCTTTGAGCAGACAAATGATATTATTTCATCAAAAGCTGTAAGTATAGACCCAGCTCTAGGGTTTGAATTTGGTTATACCGATTTAGTTTTCGTAAGAGCTGGAGCAGGAAATTTTCAGAATGTAACACAATTAGATAATACCGAAAAAATAAACTTTCAGCCTAATATTGGCTTAGGGTTTAGATATAAAGGCATACAGATTGATTATGCTTTAACCGATTTAGGAAATCAAAGTACCGCTTTGTATTCTAATATTTTTTCGTTAAAAGTAGATTTGGGTATCTTTAGATAATTTCGAAACCACAAAACATTTAAAATTTTAAATCATGAAAACTCTCATGTCCAAAAAAGCACTTTTAATTTTATTATTCTTATCAAGTTTTATTGGTTTCAGCCAAAGTTTAGCTTTATCGAAAGATGCCAAAATAAGTATTTTGACCTGCGGACTTGGAAACGAAACTTATTCTTATTTCGGACATACGGGAATTAGAGTTTTAGATCCCGTAAACAATTTTGATGTTGTTTACAATTATGGAACTTTTGATTTTAGAACTCCAAATTTTGTTTTAAAGTTTGCTAAAGGAGATTTGCAATATTTTGCAACTGTACATTCATTTGCTGATTTTTTTAATGAATACACTTACGAAAAAAGAAGTATTTATGAGCAGGAATTACTGATCTCTCAAGATTTAAAACAAAAACTTTTTGACCAGTTAAATGCCGTTTTAGATTCTGAAGAACGTTATTATACTTATAAATTCATCGATAAAAACTGTACTTCGATGGTTGTAGATGTAGTGAATAAAACTTTAGGCAGAGATGTTATTGTAAAAACACAAGACACAGACAAAACCTATCGTTCTATCCTATTTCCTTATTTTGATGGCCATTTCTACGATCAGTTGGGAACAAGTATTATTTTTGGAACGAAAGTCGATCAAATGGGAACAAGAATTTTTCTTCCTTTTGAATTGAAAAATAGTTTAAACAAAACAAGTTTTCAAAATAAACCCTTAGCGGCAAAAAGCAAAACACTATTAGAATTTGCAAAAGAAACACCAAAATCTTGGTGGAATAACATTTACACTTATCTCTTTATCTTGCTTTTTGTAATCTTTGCAAGAAACAAAACGGTAGATAAAATCTACTTTGTGATTTTATCTCTTATTGGGATATTCTTCGTTATTATGGGATTTTACTCTTTTCACCAAGAATTGGCGATGAATTACAATGTCCTATTATTTAGTCCGTTTTTATTGGTTTTAGTTTTGTTTTCTATTTTCAAAAACAAATTATGGACTTATAGATTTTCACTAATCAACTTTGTGCTTTTAGTGATTTACTTTCTATTTTTGATTAACAAGGCGCATTTCTTTATTACTTTACCATTAATCATTACGAGCGGAGTGGTTTTAGTACGAACAGCAATTCGAAACAAAAAACCAATTCCGATTATAATCTAAAAAAATTATTGCCCTCTGTAGAATAAAACCGTTGTAATGGTTTTGAAAGTGATGCTTAAATCAAGAAAAACACTTCTGTGCTTGATGTAGTATAGATCGTATTGAAGCTTAATCAAACTTTCGTCTATAGATTCTCCATAAGAATAATTTACCTGCGCCCAGCCCGTAAGTCCAGGTTTGATTACATGGCGTGTTTCATAAAAAGGCATTACTGCGGCGATTTCTTCAACAAAAAATGGTCGCTCAGGTCTTGGCCCTATTACTCCCATATCGCCTTTTAAAACATTAATAAATTGAGGCAATTCATCAATTCTTGACTTTCGCATGAATTTACCAAACGGAGTAATTCTTTTATCATTATGACTAGCGAAAACAGCTCCATTGGCTTCTGAATTCTCTGTCATGGTTCTAAACTTATAAATCTCAAAAATGATTCCATTCTTCCCTACTCTTTCTTGAGTATAAAAAAGACTCCCTTTGTTTGCGAAGATGTTGCAAAGAAAAATTATTGGGATAAAAAATAGGGAAATTAATAGCCCTAGAATAGAAAACATGATCTCTATAAGTCGAACAAAAGACAAATAAAGTTTATTACTATTGCTTCTGCTGAAAGGAAAAAATCTATAAAAATCTCTTTCTATATGATGAACGGGGATTCTTTGCGTTTTACTTTCGTAAACTTGAGTATATTCTCGTATAATAATTCCTTTTTCTAATAAATGAAGCAATTGCTGATATAAATCTGGAGTAATACCATCTGTATTCTGAGAAGCAATAATAATTTCTGAAATATGGTTCGTTGATACAAAATGTTCTAAATCATCCTTTTTTATTTCTTTTACGTAATGAAAATCTAAATTTTCATCTGCAATAGAATCGGAGTTTACAAAACCAATAATTTTATAATGCGGATCGACATTCTCCAATCCTAAAACCAATTTTTCGACTTCATTTTGATCACAAATCAAAACGACATTTTGAGAAAATCTATGAGAAGCTAAAAAGTAACAGTAAAACAAACGCCATAACAACAATGTAATTAATATCGTAAAATAAAATATTAGTATGACGAGTCTTTGTTTGGGAAGTACTGGAGAGAAAATTGGCGTAAATAAATAGGCTAAAACAGTAGCTGTTGCAGTAAAAACAACATTTTGCAAAATCTGAAGATGATTACTTGCTACTTGTAAATTATAAATTTCAAATATTACTCCAAAAATGTAAAGATATGCTATTAATAGAACAATACTTAAAGAACTACTTACTCCGAAATCAAAATAATGATACTCAAATATTGAACTTAATAGATATAAAGCGGATAAAACAAAAACAGCATCGAAAGAAAGAAGCAGTATTCTCCTTTCCGAAATTTCGAAATGCATTTTCTTTTTTGACAACATTATTTTTCAGTTTGTTAGGGGCTTAAACTTGAGGCAAATGTATTATAAAAATTGAATTTAGCTAATTTGCTTCTCTTGTTTTTTCAGGAATTTTTATTTGTACTGAAAGAAGACTTAATGCATATACAAATGCAGGAGCTGCAGTTCGCATTGCGGCGTGATTTATGGTAAAAAGCCAAAAAACAAAAAATGAGAAAAAATATATATGCTGTTTATTATTAATATATAATATGAAAGGTGTAATAAGAAGAATCAATAATGCAAATATTCCGAACAAACCATGTTCACTAAACATTCTGGTTACTTCGTTGTGTGATGCAATTTCTTCATTGGTAATTTGAGCTCTCGCATACTTACTCATTCCAGCACCTACGCCAAAGATTGGATTATCAATAAAAATATCTTTCTCTTGATTCATAATTTCTTCTCTTCCTCCTAAACGATCTCCCTTCTCACGTCCCCTCGCATCCTTATTAGCATAACGTTTATCAATAAGACCGTTAGTTTGAAACGAACTATAAAACCATATTCCTGTGCCAATTAAAATCGTCAGAACAAATACGAAACTAAATTTTCTTTTTCCTTCAGCATTAGAAAAATAATATAAAATAGCTAAAAAACATACAATCATAATGGTTGCTGTAATAATTCCTCCCCTCGAAAAAGTAACAATTCCTCGATAGCTGATAAAAATAAATAGTCCTCCGTTAATCAAAAATTGTAATTTAGACTTGGAAAAAAGCACTAATTGTGTAAAAAAAACGAACATTCCAAGACCTAAAATTGTAGAAACCTGATTTGGACCAAAACCTCCTGAAGTTTCGAAATTTGATTGTGTACCTGTTACAACATCCTTAATATTGGGTGTATATAAAAACAAATAAACCGTAGTAGTGACTATTGGCAGTCCTAATGAAATTAAAATGCTCTGTAGTTTATCAAAAGTAATTCTTCTCTTAAACATATAAACAGCACAAATACCCAAACAGAAGGGGCCAGACAAATTAAAAACTAAAACTTTTCTAACATCTATATTGAAAGTAGCTTCACTAGTGGTTACAAAAATTGCTGGAATTAAAAAAAATAAGAAAACAAGATATATAAATGCATTTTTAGAAAAATTACTATAAAGCATTCCATAAAGCATAAAAAATATCACAGAAAACTTTACATACTCATTATTCAAACTACCTAATGTCATGCGTAAAAAAACCTCTGTTCCAACTAAATAAGCACTTATAAGAAGGACTTCATTATTTTTATTTTTATTTTTAGAAACAATAAAAATCCCTATAAAAAGAATCGACAGAGCATAAATTTTGGATAAAAATGGAATTATGAAAACAATTAATGCAATTAAAGCATGAATTACAATTAGAGAGAAATAATTAAGTTTTATGTTTTTCATTATTTTACTTTGTAATATTCTGTAAGAATTTTTTCAACAGCTTTATCTTCTGTGTAATAATCCTGGACTAAATTCTTTAATTTATATGCAATTTCTGTTCTCAAATTTTTATCTGCCGTTATTCTTTTAAATTGAGCAAGAAGTTCAAATTCATTTTTTGGATCAAATAATAATCCTCGTTCTTCATCCTTAATTATATCCGAACAGAACCCTACATTAGTACAAAGAACTGCTAATTCCGATTCTCCATATTCAATCAATGTTACTGGAAATCCTTCAAAGGTAGAAGCTAAGACTCCTATTGAAGCTTGCGAAAGAATAAATCTTATATCCTTTCTAGTTCCATACAAATGTACATCATTAACCAAATTATTTTTTTGAATAAAATCTTTTAAAACTTGGGAATATTGATCATGATAATCTTTACCAATTAAATGTAAGCTCCACCCAAGATCAAATAATTTTAGATCAAAAAAGGATTTTAAAATTACAATATGATTTTTTGGAGTTTTTAAATTAGCCAAAAAAACTATACGTTTTCCTTCTATTCCTTTTAATTTGGTTATTTGCTCAGAGGAATGATTGTGCTGAATGAAATTTGGAACAAAAACAACATTTTTACATTTCATATTTTTCATATTCCATTCTTTTAGCTGTTTATTTACAACAAATATCGAGGCAAAAAATAAAGAGCAAAAAATCAAAATTATATTATCTTTCTTAGTCTGTTCTATTCTTGGTCCATAATGATCATGCCAGATAACTTTTATTTTTGGATAAACTAATTTAACCAAAACAGCTGTAAAAAAGGAAGAGCTATGAGCGTGGATAGTATTTACTTTATTCTGTTTTAAATATTTTTTTAATTTAAAAATTGCCTTAAAATCAATTTTTCTCTTTTTATCTAAAAACAAATAAGAAACTTTTTTTGAAATCTGATTTAGCATCTCACCTTCACTTCTAGTAGCAATTAAACCCGAAAATTCAATTTTTTCGCCTAATGCATTTGCATAGTTAACTGCCATGCGTTCAGCTCCTCCAATTTCTAAAGAGTCTATAATTTGTACAATCCTCATTTAATTAATTTCCTTATTTCCTCTTGAAAAACATCTGTAGTATAACCCTGTGACCATTTTAAGGCAAGTTGACTTTTGCTTAAAAAAACATCTTGATTCATCAATACATTTTCAATCTGTTCAGTATCTTTTTCTAAATTCATTTCCAGTAAAACTCCACGTTTACCATAATCCAACATATACGGAACACATGACACTTTTGTTGCAATTGAAACACCACCCCAAAACATTCCTTCTGCAACAACTTTTGGCCAACCTTCACTTTTAGAAGGCAAAATTACAAAATGACTTTCCTTCATGGCCTTCTTAATTGTTTCTTTATCTTGATTCCCATGTAAGCAAACAAATTTTTCTATTTTATTCTCTAAAATGAATCGTTGCAAATTGTCCCTTTCTTCTCCTTCGCCAAAAAGATTAAAAGTAATATTATATCCTTTCTTTAATAATTGATTTACAATTTGTATTGCATAAAGCGAATTTTTACCTTTTGACAAACTTCCTGCAAAAAGAAAAGAAATTCCTTCCTGAAAACTTTTCTTTTGAACAGCTTCTTTTTCGGTTTGGGAATAAGTTGCTGTAAAAAAGGATTTGATATTTTTTGATTGTCCATCCCAATTTCCATATACAAGAACTTGCATATTTCTCGTTAGAATGGTATTATTTAAGATATATTTTTGTAGTCTATAAGTCCAAGGTTGTTTGCTTTTAGGATCCCAATTACCAGCATACTTAGCTGTTTTTACTTTTTTTGGAAATAGAATTTGGACAAAACACCCAATAAGTCCAATATTTCCTGGGCATCTTAAATGAATATGATCTGCGCGATACATTGCTAGAAATATTTTCCAAAAAATAACTGGTAATTTAAAAACTGAAGAAATCCTGCTTTTAAATGTAATGAAATTAATATCGGGAATATTACTAAAAAAAATATCATTACAATTATACGCTAGATCAATTGATGTTAGATTGTCTTTTTTTAATGGCGCAACTACAATTAATTGATCGACATATTGAAGCCAAAGATTCATTTCACGCACATATGGAGCATAACCATAATACTGATCTTGATTTTGAATGTGATTTACATGCGTTATAATAACAAATTTTTTCATGCAGACATTCGTTAAATTAAATCAGAAATATTTTCATTTAAAACTACTAGTTCATTTGATGAATTCTTTTTGAAATCATATAAATCATAATATTTTTTAAAATATGCTATTGTATTTTCTCTCAAAATCTGTTTCTTTTCTTCTGGCAAAGACAGGGCAGTATCTATTACCTTAGCAATATCGCTGGAATTTGAATATTCTAAGCAATTAACACCATCTTCTAATGAAGGATTTAGCCAATTAGAATAATTTAAAATTGGAATTACTCCAACAGACATTGCTTCAAGTACATTATGGCACATAGGCATGGTCATGCCGGGAGCACAGAATATAAAATCTGCAGAAGAAAGATAATCTCTCCATTTTTCTATTGGGATTGCTCCTGTTTGCCATTTCATTAAAACAAATTTGTTTTTAAATTGTCCTGAATCCAAATTCTCTAAAAGATCTGTTCCGTAAATAGAAAGTAGGGCACTATGTTTCAAAATTTCTTGGTAAACGTCCCATCTATTCATCATTCCAAAGTTTTTAGAAATGATGTTTGTACCATAAATTTTTTTGTCAAAATTGCCACTCATTAAAATGCCAACTTTTTTTTCCATAATTTGAGCTTCCTTGCTTAAATAATTATTAGGATGCATTATGTATGGCAATGCATTTTTATTAAAATCTACAGAAGAATAAACTTTTTTAAAATTATAGTTAACATTAAAATCAGCTTTTTTATTATGGCTAAAAACTTTTACTTTATTAAGTTTTGAAAAAGGCTTTGAAAAATAAATATAGTCAAGATCTTTAAACCATTTTGCTAAAAATACTATCCTTAAAAGTGAAAATTCTATAACTATTGGCTCATTATACACTGCTCTAATTCTAAAAAAAGATTTAGATAAGTGCGAACTTTTGTCTTATGTTTTAAATTTAAATAGATTACCGGATCTTGATTATTGTAAAATCTAACATAAGAGTAATTCTGCTTAAATTCTTTAAGTTTTTTTACGATCTTCTTTTTTATAACAAAAATCATTTTTGTTTTGGTTTGTTAAATATTAAACTCCACCAGCCTACAACTCTTCCAACAAATTCTGTAAAGACAACTTTTTTGTCTTTACCTTTAATCACATTTACAAATCTTGTAACGATCAATAAAATTGTAATTGAATTCCATTTTAAACGGTCTTTTAAAATTGGATTAGGGTTTTTTATACGCCAAACATACCATCCGTTTCTAACCACCATTTTGCCATATGTATACTGATTTGGCCTACCTGCTGAGTCATGATAATGACTAAGTTTTGCTTGCTGTATTTAAATATAGTTTACCTTCTTTAGCCAATCTTAAACAAAAATCAGCATCTTCATATAAGCCATAACCTTGAAAATATGTGGAAAATGAAAATTGTTCAAAGACAGATTTTTTAAATGAAGAAACCCCTCCCATTAATTGTTCTGTTGGATAAATTTTATCACTCGGAGGTAAAAAACTGACACTTCTTCCATGCGAAAATTTTGGAGCAAATCCAGGAGGGCAATCACTATCCAGATTTATTTTTTTTCTCAGAACAAAACGACTTCCATCTTTTCGTTTCCAACCATCATAATAAAATTCATTTTTATTTTCTGAATAACTTTCTGGTATTTTTTGCCATTTAATCTCATTTGTAATGTAACCTCCAACTCCTAAAGCATCTGGAAACAAATTATAGGTATTCAACAAATTTGCAAAATATTCAGTTTCGAGAATTGTATCATCATCTAAAAAACAGACTATATCACTAGTTGAGTCTACTTTCGAAATTCCAAAATTACGTTGCTTTGTTAAACCTCTATCTTGCTCTGAGATTAAATAATATTTTAAATGATCGAAATTATTGTTTTCCAAGATCGATTTAGTCTTATCGTCAAGTGAGCCATCAATAATCAAAATTTCATCTGGATATAAAATTTGATCCTTAATCGAAATTAATAATTTTAATAACGGAGTAGGACGCATGTAAGTGCATATGATTAAAGAGAATTTCATTACTTTTTCAAATATAGCTTACTAATTTGAATAAAATAGTCAACTCTATTCAATTTTTCTAATACTAATTTTCGATTGTTTTCCTGTATTTTTCTTATTTCTTCGTCTGGCTTGGATAAATGAAAATCTAGTAAGTCCTGAATTATAGAATCTTTTGAAACTACCACACAGTGTTTAGTCCAATCAATCGAATTAACTAAAGGAAGTCTTACATCTGTATCGATTAAAACTGGAATCCTGCCCATTATCAATGCTTCATAAAATCGAACAGAGAAGTTCCCATTTCCTCTTAGGCAAAAAGTATATAGATTATCCTGAATATTTTTAAAAAACTCTAAAGTTGTTTTTTCTTTAATGCTTTTATCCTTATTTCCTCCTAGATATTTATCTCTAAAAATAAAATTACTCTCAATTTTATCTTCCTTCTGAATCTTCTGCAATAATTTATGTCTATTTTTTCCTGCGGGATAAAAAGGATGATAATCTTCTGGGAATTTGAATTTTCTGTTAATTACATTCCTTCTTAAATATAAAATAAACTCTTTAATTAATTTAGAAAATGAACCATTTGCATTTCCTACAAAGCCAATATTTGGCTTTTCGCTTTTAGAAAGTACAAAAAAATCATTTTTTAAAATTCTATCATAAGGATCATTTACAAAACAAGGAATTATACATGAATTATTACTCAACTTTGAATTGAAACCTCCTAATCTAAAAGTTAAAACATTATCATTCTTAAATGTAAGTCCAAAATCGCCAGCTGCATAAATCCAAATGGGAACTTTATATTCTGATACTTTTGAAATCCAATTTTCAAAAAAATTAGATTTATCTTTTCTCAAAAAAGAAATAATATCTACAGGAAAAATAGCAACGTCTGCTTCTAAAATAGAATCTGTTAAATTAAAATTTGATCTCGCTTTATCATTTGGCAGATATACTAAATCAAATAATAATGGAAATATTATTTTCCTATTATCAGCATTCAAAAAACTATGTTCTGTATATATCTTCACCATCTTTTAGCAGACATTTTAAATTCTTACAGTTTATTACTCCAATTCACACTTGCATTCCATCGTCTCGTAAATGATGCATAAAATTTAAACCAATTAAAAAAAGACTCATTTCTGATAGATTTCATGAAGAGTCTTAATTTATATCCTTCTAGTTGTTTTGGATGTAAATGTTTTTTCTTTATGTACATGATTGTTGGCGATGGCTTTGGCTGATGTTTATCATTTAACCAAGGAAATTTGGGTTTAATTCTAAATCCTCCAAAAGGAGCTTTTAAATGTAAAATAGATGGATTAGGAAAATATATTACGTCAAAGCCTTCTTTTCGTAATTGCACGCCAAAGTCAAAATCTTCTCCATAACCAAATTCTAGTGCCATTGAAAAAGAAACTTTATCTAAACAACTTGATTTTACAAAACTATTTCCTGAGCCAAAAATATCCGTTTGATGAATATCCTTATAAACTAATTTTTCATTTTTTTGCAAATAAGATGTTGTCGCAACATATATTCCGAACTGTTCTATTTTATCAAAAATGTCAATGATTAAATTTTCATTAAACCTATTATCGTCATCATTTAAAAAAACCCATTCGCTCGAGACTTGGCCCAAAGCAACATTTCGCGCATTGCAAGCTCCCGTTGTATGAGTAAAAATGTGTTTAATAACAAAAGGCCACTTCTCTGTGGTTAAATAATCTAACTCACTACTACTATCTGCTATCGGATTCTGTTCTACGATTATAACATTTTTAGGTAAATGACTCTGTTTTGCTAAATCTTGCAATACATCATATAAGCAATCTTTTCGTCCAATTGTTGGAATAATAACATCAATAGTTTTAGATTCTATAACTTTCAACTTTGATTGAACTGGTACTGCAGACAAGTCAATAGCGGTTTTATCACGCTTTTTAAATCTTAAAGAAAACAACAAAGCCATTATAGGAAACCGTTTTTCGAAAACTAAAAAGCTCAACAGCAATATGAATATCCAACGTGTACGATAATGTTGCTTTGTAAATCGAAATAAGGTATAAACATTTGCCTTCTTAACAGGTACAGAAATTGTTTTATCTATAACAAGTCTTGGCTCATAATAGCAAAATAATCCTTTTGGAGCTCCCATTTTTGCTATACTATTCAAGAAATAATCAAAATTATCTTCTAACTCGATTGTATTTTCAAATTGCAAAAATGCTTTAGAACTAATTCCTCCCAAAGCACTACTGCATAACCAAGTCGGATAACTTACATTTTTATTGACATTTATAAAAATAGATTCGTCAATATAACCAATACCTTCGGAAAAATACTCTTCTTGGTCGCTATTGAAAGATGCCATAATTCTGTCATGATGAAAAATTGAATCTAAAGCATCCCAGTTTATATTGGCTTCTATTGCAGTATGACTCCAGATTAATCTATCTGTTGGAAATTTTTTTGCTAACGTCATTAAAGTTGCGGCAAGATTTAAAGAAGCGCTAAATGAAATAACTTCTCTCTCTCGGTAAACTTTTACAACCTTATTATTTTGATGATAAACAACGACCATTACCTTTTTTGATTGGTTATCTTTCTATAAAATTCTATATTCTCTTTTACTAACTTATTGATATCAAATTTAAGTTCTACCCTAATTCTTGCTTTCTTTCCAATTTCTAGGCAAAGTGAATTGTTTTTTAGCAATTGAATAATTCGATTAGAATATAGATCATGACTTGAAGGGTGAACCAAATAACCGCTTTCTTCGTCTACAATAAGTTCTTGTGCCCAGCCAATATTACTATTCACAACTGCTTTTTGCATAGCCATCGATTCTATTGTTACCATTCCTAAAGTTTCTGCAAAAGTTGGGAATATGCATACATTTGCTTTCCTTATGTAATTTTGAATTTCATCATAAGGAATTTTACCTAAATAATGAACGTGTTTTAAATCATCTTCATTAAACAAATTTTTCATTAATTCCCAAGTCGATTTTGAACCTGTTTTTATATCGAAAGAATCTGCTCCTATTAAAATTAATTTAGCACTTGGAAAATCATTTCGAACTTTGCTAAAAATTTCCGGCAGTTCTAAAACACCTTTTTTTCTAATTAAAGTTCCAATGTATAGAATCAAATTCTTTTCAAATTGATGAGGAATTTGGTTTTCAAAATTTCTTAGATTAATCCCATAATGAATTATTTTGATTTCTTTTTCTCGAATTTTGAAAAGTTTTTTTGAAATTTCTCCCGCAAATTTAGTTGGCGCAATAAATGCTTGCCCACGATTTATGGCCAATTTTTCAAACCAGAAATTTTTTATCTTCTGTTTTCTATTTTCTAGATGGCAGAAGTAAGTGTCACTTCCATGAAAACGAATTACTAATGGAATTTTGAAATTCATAAAAGCTGTTATTCCTGTCCAATCAGCGGCTTCTATTAGATCAATAGACTCTCTTTTTATAATTGAGTTGCAATATTCCTCTATATATTTACGATAAAAAAACCATCTTAAAAACTTATATTTTTTGTTTTTAATAAGATGAATTTCGACATTATCTTCTTTTATAACCTCTTGGTTTTTCTGTCCATAAACAAATACAGAAACTTTAATTTCTTCAGCAATTAAAGCTGATACAAGATTTTTTACACTAGTACCCAATCCACCGGATGGCAGTGTTTTTGAATGGGGATATTCTGGGGTTAAAAAAGCAATATGCATTATTTATTAAAAAAAACGTTTAAAATTTTTGTTGTAAAAGCTTTGGCCCCCATATCATTCATATGTTCAAAGGTAGAAAAATATTTATCTTCAATTATCTTATTTTCATAGTCATAAATTTCAGGATATAGCATATTGACTTTTTTGAAGTAATCATTAACTACAGCCTTTTCACACATAGGTGTCATAATTGCAATGAGATTAATATTATTTACTTTACAAATCTTTTTAATTTCTTCATAATATTTATTCCTTTGTGGCTGAAAATCTAAAATTTCGGCATTTAGTTTTCCTTTATTTTCAGGCAAAGGATAATATCTTCCATTACCAATTTCATTACTTTTTTTATTTAAGACAGAAGAAAACATCTCTCTAAAACCAATTTTTGAATCAAATTTTAGGTATCTATAAAAAGGGATATAATAAAAGCTGTTAAAGTCTTCCAATTCTTCAAAATGCCATCTAACAACATGATAATCATCAAGATAAGGCAAAAACATCAAAAATGTTCTCTCTGATTTGTTTTCAGATTTTAGTGTAACATCAACATCAATTATTACATTTTTGATTTTATTTTTTTTTCTAAAAGTAATTTCAGAATCAAATCAGACTCAAACAGTTTAGAACCTTGCATTCCGAAATTAAATGTTTTTAGCCCCGTATCTGTAAACATTTTTGTCACGAAATGATTATTTGCTCTAGAAGAGCCCATATTACAACATCATAATTTGTTGGCGGCGAATTATAAATAAGACTGATTTTACTTCTTTTATTCGATTGGAGAAAGGCATATGAATAAATTTTATTCAATATAAACATCAAAACAAAAGTTAATACTAAAATTTTGAATATATAAATTAAAAAATTCTTCATTGCCTATATTTATTATTTCCCAAAAAAATCTCTGATAATTCTTGCGGTAAATAATCGAGCTCCATCATTTGTCATATGACCGCATGAAGAAAAATATTTATTTTCTACAACAACATTTTCATAATTATGAATTTCAGGATACGCTTTTTTTACCTTATCAAAGTAATTCATTCCAACAACATTTTCGCACATTGGAGTCATAACGGCAATAAAATTTATATTATTTTTTTTACAAATACTCTTAATTTCCTCGTAATATTTATTATGTGGCAACGGATTTAGATTAACAATATTATTTTTCATATTACCATTTTTATGTTTCTTTAAAGGGTAATATCCTAAATTGTCTAATGCATTAGTTTTTTCGTTTACAGCAATTTTATAGATTTCTCGAAAACCAATTTTCGAATCGAATTTTACATATCTGTAAAAAGGGATATAATATAATTCGTTGAAATTTGGTTCTGGTAAAAAATGATCTTTAATGGCTTTTGAACAATGTATGTAGGGAAGAAATTTTGCGACAACTCCCTCAGATTCCTGATCGTTAGAAAGATTTAAATCTGCTTCGAGAATTAAATTTTTTATTTCATATTTTCTTTCTACCATTAATTTTAACATTAATGAAGCTTCAAATAAATGTCCGCCACTCATTCCGTAATTAAACGTATTTAATCCTTTATCTTCGAACATTTGAGAAACAAAATGGTTATTAGCTCTTGAAGAGCCTAAAATAACCACATCATACTTCTTTGCTGTAGAATTGAAAACGGTTTCTATTTTTCCTCGATTTTTGGACTGTATAAAAGCATAAGTATACAATCCGTCCAAAAGAACTGCCATCACAGCTGTTAAAAGAAAAACTCCTAATATGTATAATAAAAACTTCTTCATTAAAACTGGAAATAAATAAATTCTTTATAATCAGAATAAGTTCCGAAAGCAATAATTGCCATAATTGCCACTGCCATTTTTAACCAACTTCTTTTTCCAGAAATTGGTTCTACTTTAGTTTTATTATTCCATTCTACTAAAACAAACAGACCAATCATCAATAGTAATTCATAATTATATCTTTCGTTATCTAAATACTGAGGGCTAAACTCGCCGTTAGTAAATATTCTTTTTAGATACAAAACAGCATCTGTAATGGTTTTTGCTCTAAAAAACACCCAAGCAATACAAGTCAATAAAAATGTTGTTAGAATACTAAACAATACTTTGACAGAATCTAGATTCCATCTTAGAATTATAGAATCCATATTATTTCTATTACTATTTGAAATCAATAGTGGAAGGAAATAAACAGCATTTATAAATCCCCAAACAATATATGTCCAGTTGGCTCCATGCCAGAATCCACTAACAACAAAAATGATAAATGTATTTCGGATTTTCATCCAAAGTCCACCTTTGCTTCCACCTAGAGGAATATATAAATAATCTCTAAACCAAGAAGAAAGTGAGATATGCCAACGACGCCAAAACTCTGCTATATCTCTTGAAAAATATGGATAATTAAAGTTTCGTAATAAGTCTAAACCAAATAATTTAGAAACCCCTAGTGCGATATCTGAATATCCTGAGAAATCTCCGTAAATCTGAAACGCAAAATAAATTGCCCCCATAATTAATGAAAAAGAATTCATTGACTGATAATGATCAAAAATAGCATTAGCATAAACTGCACAAGTATCTGCAATAACCACTTTTTTAACAAGTCCCCAAACAATTTGATAGACTCCCTCTTTTGCTTTTTCTAAATTAAACTCACGTTTTTCTTTTAACTCTGGAAGTAAATGCGTTGCTCTTTCAATTGGTCCAGCAACCAAAAGAGGAAAGTAACTTACAAATAAAGAATAATCTATGAAATTATATTCTGCTTTAATTCTTTTATAATAAATATCAATTACGTAAGATAATCCGTGGAAAGTGTAAAATGAAATTCCAACAGGTAAAATTACATTCAACAACATTGGACTTACTTTAAAGCCAAATGAGGTAAACATTTCTGCAAATGAAGTTGCAAAGAAGTTATAGTATTTAAAGACTCCTAGAAATCCTAAATTCACCAAAATACTAAGCCAAAACCAAAATTTTCGACTTTTTCCCGAATTACTTTTCTCGATTTGAATTCCTGTGAAATAATCTAAAAATGTTGAAAAAACTAGCAGAAATAGAAACCTCCAATCCCAACAAGAATAGAAATAATAACTTGCCACAATTAATAAAGCATTTTGTGTGCTCTTGTTTTTATTGAAAACAAACCAGTAGAGAAAAAAACTACTGGCAGAAAAACAGCAAATGCTAAGGAATTAAAAAACATATGATTCTGTACGAACGGTTATAAAATTTAATATTCATTAGATGTCTTAAAATACGACACTTTATTTTTAAGTTTTAAAAATTGAATTTCAAAACAATAAAAGGAAATGTGAGAAATAATAATAGTCAAACCAAAAGCAATCATATAACCAATAAAACTTTTAATATACGACGGTAAATCTACAAGATAAGGCAATATTAAAGGCAATATTAAAGGCAATAACATCAAAATAACAAACTCATGTAATAAATACATACCATATGAAATTTTGCCTAAATAGTTGAATACTTTATTTTCTATATGAAAAATAGATTCTTTGTTTGTAGCCAGATTAGAAATTATAATTGCAAATAGCCATGGTAAAACCACATAATTAATTATATTGAAAAGAGAAGGAACTATTATAGTGATTAAAACAAAAATTAATGCAAGAGCATATATCGTTATCTGAACTTCTTTTTTTGTAAAATACTGTCGCTTAATAATAAACCTCCCCAGTTTAATTTCTTTAGAAAAAGACAAAATTCCAAACAATACCCCAATTGCCATGCAATCAAATCTTGTAACAGTTATTATACTTGAAATGATTTGTAAAGAATCACTAGCTGTTATCTTTTGATATAATACTAAAAACAGCTTCGAAAATGGCAATAGAAAAATTAATGCGAAAAGTATAAAAATTCGTCTTTTCTCCTCAACTTTCATTATCCACGGCAGAATCAAATAAAATTGTTCTTCAATTCCGATTGACCAGATTACTCTAATAATGAAAGGAGTTAACTTCAAAATAAGAGTTACATTAGTCAAAAAGAAGATATTCATCAATAGACTTTTTGCAGAAAATCTCTCTTGTTCAGTATCATACCATGACGGAAAAATATGTGGATATAATATATATACAAAAAACAATATTAAAAAATAAAGTGGCCATATCTTTAAAATTCTTCTCAAATAAAAGTTTTTTACATTTATAGTAAAAAACTCTTTTGCTTCTACTTGTAAAAGATATGAAATCAAAAAACCACTTAGTGTAAAAAAAATGGTTACACCAATAGTGCCGAAATTTTTAAATGTTAATATAAATTTATCAGCAGGTAAATGAGAAAAAATGACCATTAAGGCAGACAATTCCTCTTAATGAATTTAAATTGGGTAAATAAATACGATTTACTTGTGACATAGTAGATAATACATCTCTCTGAATTAAATATTATTGATTAATCTAAATTACTTCCTGAGATATCTTTTAAACTTTCCCAGATTTTTTCAGATGCTTTGGTAGGATTTGGTCCAACAATAATCTCAAACCACTTTTTACTGTCTTTAACACTTGAAATTTTTCCGTCAATAATATCTTTAACCATATTGGTTAGATCTTTTTTATCTCTTATCCATAAAGCGGCCTGCTCTGAAGGTTTTGATCTAAAATGAATGTATTTATAATTTTGCCCAATATCACGAATTCCCTTTCTAAGTTGTGGCTGTTCGTAGTCAAAAAATAAGCAAGATTTATCGTGCGCAGAAAAATCAAATACCATTGATGAAGCTATATTACCAACAAATTCTGTGTATTCACAAATATTTGCCTGCAATGCAAAATCTTCTTTTGTCGGCATAATTTCATTCCAACTTTCCCCAACTGGACTCCATAACGGATCAATGCTTACAATAACATCTTGATATTTCTTTAAAACCTCATCATAACGATCTGTAAAGTCTACTGGGCATTTTCGGTAAATGATTCCTAAAGAATATCCATTTTGGTTTAATTCTCTAACTGATAATGCTAAATCTTCTAAATAATATTGATCTAAAGGAGATGTAACTATATCATCACCAGAGTAACAAATATATTTTTTGTTTAAGTCGAGATTATGTGAACTATAAAATTCTTCTCTTGATTGTAATATTGTTTTATCAAAATGACTTTCGAATTGAGGCGTTCCTGTTACAAAAATCTGGTTTTCTTTCACATAAGGACAATACATTAAAACCTCTTTTTTCATGTGTTCGCTCCACACAAAATAATAATCAGTTTCGACTAGCGTCGTTGCTTTAGGAAGATTATCCCAAGAAAAGATAAAAGTTCCTGTTGGAATTCCTAAGTCTTGTGCCGCTAAAATAGAAGCAATTGCCTGCGTTGGACGCTGATTGGTGCAAAAAACAAAATCTGGTCTGTATTTTTCTAATTGTCTTTTACTTTCTTTGTATTTACTTGTAGTTCGCTCGCCTTTTTTTATTTGCTTTCTAACAAATTTGATTCCTTTTTCGTTAGATCCAAAAGTTGTCAAGGCATCAACCATTAAACTTTTAGCAAGATTAGCAACTCCTTTGTAAGATTGCGGAAAATTATAGGTATTGTAAACCACCTCTTTAAATTTCTTATCAAAGAAATTTAATTCCATTCTTTTACGCGCACGGCTATAAACTGTTGTTAACGGATGTAGTGATTTTTCTTGAATTTTTAATTCTTCAAAACCTAGTTTCTCCTTAATCGAAAATGGAGTGTTGTTCCAATATGTAATATCGAAATCATTTTGTTCTCCAATTTCTTTAAAAGAGGTTAAGGCAAAATTTCGAAGTCCAACACCATCAGGCAAAAAAATAAATATGTTTTTTTTCATTTTAATTTAAATAGACTCTAATAGGAAAATTTTACATCTTCATTTTTAGCCTCTGTTACAAGTTAAGATATTTAAATGGCTTTAATTGAATTCCTTTAAGCTTGTACTTTTTTGTTTTTTAGTTTGTCTCTTTGAATTTGTTCGATTGGCAAAATATCGGTAGACTTAAAATTCAACGCTTGATAAACCGCCTGAAGATCACGAGTAAGTTTGCGTAAACCCATTGGTTCTAATGAAGCAAGCATGATCTGTACCTTTCCAAGTTCTGTCTAGGGTATAATGCCTTTCGATAATATTAGCTCCTAAAGTATAAGCCGCTATATCTACAGCAATTCCTAAATGATGACCAGAAAAACCTATATGCTTTACCAAATGCCCATACTTTTGCTGTAGGATAGTAATATCTAAAAGGCAAACATCCTCAAAAGGAACTGGATAACCTGATGTACAATTATATAAAACTAAATCTTGGTTTCTTTCTTTTTTAGTAAAAAATTCAACCAAAGTATCTGTCTCATCTTTAGTTGTCATTCCTGTAGAAATATGAATTTCTCCCGAATAATTTTCGCTGAGCCATTCCAACATTTCAAAATTGTTGTTGCAAGCAGATGGTATTTTAATAAAATCTGGATTTAATGATGCGATTTCTTTTGCTGAAGTCGTATCCCAAACCGATGTAGAATATATAATTCCGATTTCTTCGCAATATGATTTTAACTCTCTATGCTGTTCAACATCAAATTCTAAGAACTCCCTATGTGCACCATAAGTTTCTCCATAAGAATTAGAAGCATTTGGATGCGGAGCATAATATTGTTCCTCTGTTAGAAGTTCTTTATTATTGCGCTTTTGGAATTTTACTGCATCTGCGTTTCCGAAGATCTTTGCTATTTTAATTAATTCCTTTGCTATTTCCATTTCGCCTTTATGATTACATCCAATTTCTGCAATCACATAAGGTTTTTTAAATTCCTTCATAACGTTTATTGTACTTTAATAAAATTTCACAAGTTTCTCGTATTGCTCCACCTCCAGATTGGTGTGTTAAAACATAATCTGCATTTGCTTTTACAATATCTGTTGCATCAGCTGGTGCGAAAGACCATCCAACACTGCAAATATTAGTCAAATCATTTACGTCATCACCCACGTAGGAAACGGCGCCAAAACTACTATTTCTCTCTGAAAGAAAATGTGTTAAAAAGGAAAATTTATCTTTTACTCCTAAAAATATATGTTTAATCTGCAATTTCTTCATTCTCTGCGCCACTAATTCAGAATTTTCTGAAGTCATAACTACAACTTCAACATTATTCTGTCTTAAAATTTCCAAGCCCATTCCGTCGCGCATGTCAAACTTTTTAGCCATTTCGCCATTGGCATCATAATAGACGCATCCATCTGTAAAAACTCCATCGACATCTAAAACTAAATAATCTATTCTTTGGTGCAATTTTTGTTTTTTCTGACGATCTCCTAAAAGTTTTTCAATAATATCCCAATCAGATAAACTATCAATTTCTACAAGAGATTCTTCTGCCATTTTTACCAAGCCAATAGAACCGCTTACTCTATTTTTCGAATTTAAGAAAGCGTCTTTTGTGGTAACATAAACAGCTCCATTTTCAATCAATAATCCATCAAAATCTTGGCGTCTTGGTCTTTTAAAAACATCATAATTACTTGGAGTTCCATTTGAATTCCAAATAAAACGATGTGTATTGACAACAGTCAAAGCCGATTCTTTTTTATTGATAAGGATTTCGTTTAATGCAGTATTAATATCTTGGGCTTTTGTCATTGGAGAAGTTGCCTGCAATAAGCACAGCACATCAAAATCGTTTTTTACCAATGTTGCAAATTCCAGCATGGCGCTTTCTGTAGATGCGGTGTCAGAAGCATTCTCGTCATTCCTTAAGAGCGTCTTTACTTTTGGAGTCCAAAAATATTCTCTCTTGATATAATCAATAATATCTTGATCGTCTGTAAAAACATAAACCTCATCTAATTCTGAGAAAATAGCTTCTGTTAAAACCCATGAAAAAAGTGGTCTTCCAAGCATTTTCTTTTTATTTTTCCCTGGAATTCCTTTTGAATTTTTACGAAGTGGAATTATAGCGGTTTTTTTCATAAAATTTACCTTTTTAATTTATCTCTTGAAATGAGAACACAAAGTTTTCTGATCTCTTTTAAAAGTAAGTTACCAACTTACAAAATTTTTTATCTGTTCTTGATTTAGTCCTTTATACTTAAAAATCAAACTACGTATTTTTTTTTCATAAAAATTTTTTTAAAAATTTTTTCAGAAAAAAAACACTCTAATTTTTTTTCTTTAAAAACGGAAGGGTATTATAGTCCATCACCGTTTTGTCTATTACTTCTAGATTTTCATAAACATCTTCCATCCAAGGCTCAAAAACATTACCCATATGAAAAGCGTAATTATCATAGGTAGCTAAACGATATCCACCCATCTTAATAACAGGCTCATCAAGATAAAGATGTTCACTATTGCCTCCCAATTGATAAATACTATTTGTTTTTGGAGACTGATCGAAAATTTCTCGTTTATAAGTAACTACAAAATGTGAACATCCTAGCACAGCGATCGTATTGTTTTTAGATTGAATTGTCGCAATAACATCTTTAAATTTCAATTCTAAATCTGGCCACCCAATACTTTTTGCAAATGCAGTAAGCCCTTCAGGGTTTTTAACTGCTCTAAAATATAATTTCTTAGAAAAAAATTCCTCAACCATATATTACTTGTTAGTCTTAAATGTGTTCTAAAAACTGGCACAGGACTTACTGATCCGGCTTTAGGGAAAGCATTGAAAACCTCTAAAACTCCTTCTTCCCATCCATTGACAAATAATACATCTGCATCAGTAACAGTAATTAAGCGTTCTTGAGCAGTTCTTAATGCTTTTAAAATACTATTTACTTTTCCAATTGCCCCTTTTTCAATAGTAAGCTCATCTATTAAACCTTGTTTAGCTATATCCAATAGCCTTTCGTTAATAGAATCGCTACATCCATTGCTTACTACCGAGATCTTTACTATCGAACTACTTGTCTTCATTATAGATGAGACACATAATTTAAAAATTTTAAATGCATCCTTATAGTAATCCTTTTCATGGGGTATATATAAAGGAATGATAATTCGGTGCGAAGAATCACTTTTTTCTATTAATCTATCTCTTGTAGGGTTTTCGCCAATTCTCATTTAAAAGCACAATTATTTGACAATTCATTAAAAAATAATTATCGTTAATAATCAAATTTTTGCGGTTTGACAATTTTAAACTTTATCATAAAAAAGAATCTCTTAAAAATATAATAAATCTGAATAAATGGATTTTTACAAACCTTAAACAACGACATAATAAAACCTTTAATGATAGACATCATACTAGGTTCGACATGCCATATTTGATAATTTCCTAATACATCATTTTTAAATCTAAAATATTCTTGTGTCAGTGTTCTTTTTATTTCATAGCTAAAAACAACTGGTGCAAATTCTATATCGTAACCCGCTTTTAAAACTCTAAGAGTCCAATCTTTATCTTCAAAAGTAGGAACTTGATCATTAAATGGAATAACTTCCCATACTTTACGACTAAAAGCTGATCCTGAAAAAATAACTCCTGATTTATTAGGATCAGTCTTCGCATCGATTCCAAGAATATAATTTTTGAAATCATTTGAAGAATGCAAACAACGAAGACCTGCTAAGTTCTTATTATTATCAAACTTTTCTTTAATCACTTTAAAGAAATCTGGACTAACAGGGTAAGAATGTGCACTGAAAATAACAACAATATTATTTGATGCAGACAAGGCACCTAAATTTGCACTGCCTCCATAACTGAATTTTTCTATGGAAACAAATTTAGCATTAAATTTACTTGCTATATCTTTACTTCTATCTGTAGATAGATTATCTAATACAATAATCTCATTTATATCTTGAAAATAGCGTTCTTTTAAATTTTTCAATAAAAATTCTAATGCTTTTTCTTGATTTTTATTTCTAATTACAACACTAATCATAGCATTTTTTTTATTTTAACATACAATTTGAAGAGAAAATGTCTTTTGATTTTTTTATTAAACTCCTCTAAAATTAAATTCTCATTATATGCTATAATTGGATTTGAAAAATATTTTTTATAAATGTCTTTATGTTTCTCATACACATAATCATAAAGTCCGAAATAAAAATCTGGATTGGTTACAAATTTATTAGTCATACTTCCTTCAAGGTGTTTTCTATAAATAAACATTAACTCAGGAATTTTAAAGACTTTACTGTTTTCATCTAGTATCCTAATCCAGAATTCCCAATCTTCAAAAGATTTCATGTTTTCATCATAACCATTAACTTCTTCCCAAGAATCTTTCTTAAAAGCGGAACAATGCGCAAAACAATTTTGAACTAATATTTTTCTATAGCTATAATCTGGCAATTTCATCTCCTCGTTACTAACTCCAAATAATTGAATTCTAGAGGTCACCATTTTTATGTCCGGATTATCAGAAAAAGCTTTACATATCTTTTCAAGATAGCTCAAATGAATTTTATCATCTGAATCTAGAGGTAAAATATATTTTCCTTTACTAATTGCAATTCCTGCATTTCTTGCACTTGGCAAGCCTCCATTTTCTTTTTTTAAATATTTAAAACGATCATCTTTTCTACACCATTCTTGAGCTATTTCCTCGGTTTCATCTGGGCTTCCATCATTAACAATAATGCATTCCCAATCCTCAAAAGTCTGATCTAAAACCGATTGTAAATTTTCATCTAAAAAGTGAGATTGTTTATAACAAGGAACAATGACAGAGATTAAAGTTTTATTCGACATTTATTTTATTGGAATTAATTAGCGAAGCTTTTTATCTTATTTCGTAATTGGTACATTCCTATACCTTTTATTTTATATAAACTTGTATTGAGAACAATCAACAAAATAATCAATGTCAATTTTTGTGATAAAGAATATATATTGGATTTTACTGTCCAAAAAAGAAATCGATTTGATGCTTTTCTATTTTGATAGAAATATGGTATTACAAATTGATAAATGATTTTACAATTAAATCTTCTAAAGTCTCCTTTGTAAATTTTATTTTCAAACAAATTAATATGGACTTGATGAAAAACAACAAAAGATTCATACATATTACCAATAAAATTGTTCTTTACAACCTTTTCATCATCCTGTCGATAATAATTATCGATTTTATAATCCCTATGTATCTTTAATTCTTTAGGTTGCGAAAGTACTCTAATATTAAAACTTAAATCCTGAAAACGCTTTAATTTTTCATCAAACCAACAATTCCTTATACTACTTTTTTTATACAGAACTGCAGTAGTTTGCCAAGGAGTATTATAGCTTAAAAACATCATTAAATAATTTTCATTATTTTTTAGTTCTGGATCTTTGTTAATGGAATATGACTGTTTTACTTCATCAATAAGAAAGGCTCCATCTCTAATTAATAAATCTATAGAAAGATCATTTGCTACTATACCTGCTCTTTCTTCTAAACAAAAAGACTCACAAATATCATCTGAATCTAAAAACATTATATATGTACCACAACTATTTTCAATTCCATAATTTCTGCACGCATTCGCCCCCTTTAAACGATCATCTGGACGGCGGTAAAACTTAAAACGATTATCGTTTTTTAAATATTTATTTATTATGTTTTCTGTATTGTCATTTGAACCATCATCGACAATAATACATTCCCAATTTTGATAAGTTTGGTTTAGTATACTATCTAGCGTCTCACTAATAATGTGTGCACGATTATATGTTGGAATTATTACAGAAACTTTAGGCTCATTCATGAGATTTATATTTTCGAAACAGCTCAATTCTTTTGAGGTTTGCTTTTCTAATCACTTATTTTTTTATTTTGAATCTGATACTATTTAATTCGTCACTGACCTCGTACAAGTAAGGAAAAGTATGATAAAAAGAAATAATATGAAGCAACAGTAAATCATTAATTTCTTTTAAAGTATAATATTTAGGAACTTTTTTGCCTAGAATTTTCTTTAGTTTATATTTCAGAGAATTCTGAAAAGGATCTTCCACAAAACTAATATTTAAAATATCGTCTTCAAAATTCGGTAATTCACAAAACAGAAAGTGGCTAACAATCTCTTTTTTATTAAGCATTATTTTTTCTTTCTTATCTTTTTTTAAAATCTCAAAATCATTTTTACAAATACCAGCTCCCCATTTTACATTATTAACTTGCACTTCTCTATTTTCTGTATTTGCTAACAGTTTTTGATGATTTATTTTTATAATATCTGTCAGTTGCAAATCTTTTGTAAGCATTTTTTTCTTCTTTTCTATAGCTAGTATGCCATTGATGGAGCATTAAAATTTCTTCTGAATAAAAAATACTTTCGACCCCATTTTTTTCTAATCGATTATGAATATCGATATCTTCAGCTCCCCAAAAATGCAAAAACTCATCATATCCTCTTACTTCTTTCAAACTATTAAGATGAAATAATGATAATCCTTGCGCGCCAACTCCACTGCTAAAATCAATTTCAAGATCTTGAAATTTCTTATCAGACTCTGATTCTTTTTCATTCAAAAAACCAACTTTAAAATAATAGCCTTTAAGTGGATTTTTTAATTCATGAAGTTTACAAACAAAATTTGGATTAAAAATCATATCAACATCAGCTGTAAATATGTACTCTGTGGTAGCATTTTTTAGTCCAATGTTAATTGCTTTAGCTCTTGACCAAGGCTGAAATTCTGAATAATTATAAATATATTTTACAAATTTATAATTAGCCACCAAGTCTTTAATATTGGATGCTGAAACTGAATTTGAGCCATAGTCTACAAAAACAACTTCAAAATCAGAATTTGTCTGTTCCCTCAGCGAATCTAAAGAGCGTTTAACCCGGACGGATTCTCTATTGCGATAAGGAAAAATTATTGTTATCATTTTCCTATATATTTTTTTATTTTTTTAAATCTTTTCTTAAAATTAAAAAATCTCTTTTTAAAAATATGCACATCTTTTAAATTGATTAATGCTTCTTCAATCTTAAATTCTCTTATATAATGATCAATTCTTTTGGTTTGATCTTCATGAACTTTATAGGCACGAGCATACCAGCTGTGAAAAGCTATTTTATTTCCATTTACATCAAGAACTATATTTCCTGTTTCATCATTTTTAACTGGATTTATTGTATCGAGATATAAAATTTTAAAGCCTTTTAGAATAGACCAAAAAAAAAAACAGTAATATGATTCATCAAGGCTCTTTATATCATAATCGTATTTTAAAAAGAATAGTCTTTATTCTCAAAAATTTCTGGAATAAATATTTGGTGTTCTTTGACCGACTTAAAGCCGTATATTTCTTATAATTTATTACATAGAAAAAAGTGTCAATTACTTCTGGGTTATTAATTCTGTGTTTAATTAATCTACCATTTCTAACTCCAGATATTTGATAATTATTTTTGTCCATGTACGTGATCAAATCGAAAACAAGATTAGAATCATAGAAAAAAATGTCTTCATCTGCCATTATAATCCACTCATACTTTTTATTGTTGAGTTTCTTAAACATATAGTTTATACTCTCTAAACCATACTCCCATTAGTTCCATCAATAACGATTTTATCAATCTCCTCTGGAAAAATTGTAGATGTTCTTTTATACAACTCAAAATTTGTAACAGTGGTAAGAATGGCAATTTTAGATTTATCAATCGTATCCATATTTTCTAATTTTCTTTGATTAACATTTCTAAATCGTATAAAGCAATAATAGAAATTATAGAATACTTACGTTTTAATTAAGGCTTTTTCTATTAGATCATCTATTACATCTAAATGTTTCTTTAACGTAAAATTACTTTTTACGAGTTCTTTTCCTTTTTCACCAAATTGCTTTGCCACACTTCTATTTTCTAGAAAAAATATCATCTTTTTCTGCCATCATTTCTACATCATGCTCTTCTACTAAAAAACCGGTTTTGCCATCAATGATGACATCAGGAATGCCAGCATGTTGGGTTGAAATAACAGGCAATCCTGCAGCGGAAGCCTCTAAAATTGCGACAGGTGTACCTTCCTGATCTCCAGAAATTGCAGTTATTGAATGTTGAACAAAAGCTAAAGAGTCTTCTAAATATCCAAGAAAATCTTCTCTTCCAATTATTCCAGGCAACGATACATTATTATCTATTTTTAAATAACGTATTAAATTTACACAGGTTTCGTACAATACTCCGTCTCCACCAATAACTAATTTTGCATCTGGAAATTTATTCAAAACTTTATTAAAGGCCAAAATAGTATAATACGGAGCCTTCTTATTTACAAAACGCCCTACAGCTATAAAAGTTGAGTTTTTAAATGAGGGATTAACATCCAAAAAATAGAATTTGGCGCACATGAATTGTAAACTATTTTCTCATTTGAACAGCCAAGATCAATTAATCTTTGTTTCATTGATAATGATACAGCAATAACATATTTACTATATGAAAACACTTCTTTATAATTATTGCATTGTGTTATGATAGAATACTCGGAAGCATCATAACCATGAAAGTGAGTTATTAAAGGTAAATTTATTTTTTTGCAGAGTGAGACAATTTTATGCGCTGTTGGGCCATATTGTGCCAGAACTACATCTATCTTATTTTTTTTAGTGATCGTATAAAGGCTTGTTCTATCGCACTAAATCTTGTAAGCCTTAATTTGTGTTTTATGTTAAAAACAGTCAAATCAAATTTTGAGAATAATTTTCCTTTATCTTCAAGAAAATTAGGAGGGGTTCCGTTGTAATAATAAAAGATTTCTCCTTTTAATCCTTTCTTTTGTTCTTGAATAAAAGTTTCTGAATATTTATTTTGCCCTGGCGCTACAATCGCTATTCTATTATTTTTTAAATTTCATATTTCATTTAATTTTTTTAGATTTTAAAAAAAAATATGTTTTAAAAAAACTAAAATAAGATGTCTGATCTAATTTGATTTCATAAAAAGATTTTCGAAAAAGATTTCTAAAGGAGTACAATTTAAACCATCTGTTGTATAAAACCTTTTCTGATTCAAAATTATTTAATTTGATTGACTGCAAAAAAGACCGCACTTCTTTCTCTTCTAATAAACGTTGTCTTTTTTTAAGTATCGTTGTATGATTTCGAGTAACAGAATTGTGATTTCTAAAATAATTCAATGTTTCATTTAGAAAAAAAACTTCTGAATTTAACATTATTTTTATCCAAAAATACCAATCTCCACACATCTTCATTTTTAATACAGAAGCTAATAGAAAAGATGTTTCTAACAATTCCTTTTTAAAGATTACAGCACTTGCATTTGGAATAACATTAAAGAAACTAAGATATAATTTGACAAAATCTTCACCTTTTTGAGAAAATGATTTTTCCCAAATATTAGGTTGAAATATTTGAGTATAAGAAATTCTATTTTTCAAAATTATTCCATTTTCATCTACATCGTTTGTCTGACAATATGCAATTCCTAATGAATCATTATCTAGTAAGGGTTTTAATAATTTAGTCAAAAAATCTATATCACAGAAATCATCAGATTCGGCAATCCAGATATATTTCCCTTCTGAAGCTTTAATACCTCTGTCCCATTGTATAAAAGGACTTCCTGAATTATTGGTATTGAAAATACAATGAGAAACTTTAGGATGATTAGCATATTGTTTTAAAATAAGTATGCTGTTATCACTACTGCAATCATCAAGCAAAATAACTTCAAAATCCTGAAAAGTCTGATTGAATACACTTTCTAATCTCTGAGTTAGAAATTTCTCATGATTATAATTTGGAATAATAATAGAAACCAAAGGCTTTATCTGTAGACTCATTACAAAATTACGATCTATTTTCTTTAAAAATTTTAAATCTGAAAAAAGTATAACAGAAAAGATTAATTACAAATTTTTCACTTTTTAATTTTGAATCTATCTTCTTATTAGTGTTCTTTATTTGAAAAAAGGTTTTGCAATACTCATCATAATAGACTTTACAATATTTTTTCGCAATATAGTCTTGATTTGCAATCATCATTTCTTTTGAAAATGATCTAATCATAGAATTTTGAGCTACAAAATATTTGAACGTAATTTCGTTTAAATTATAAAACTTGGTGTTATTAATTCCGAGAGCCAGCCAAAATTCCCAATCCTCATGACCTTGATGTGGCATATTCTCATCATAACCCCCATTTTTTTGCCATAACTCTTTTTTAAAAATTGCACAAGCATCAATATAGTTATGAATAAGCATTTTTTGTAAATTGAAATCTTCAATTTTCCATAGTCCTTTTTTTCTCCAAAATATTCTGCGTATCCATGCACTACACCAATACTTAAATCTTTTTCAAAAACAGAGATTGCCTTTCTACTAAAATTCTCTTCAACAAGATTATCAGAATCTAAAGGAAGTATATAAATTCCTTGTG
Organism: Flavobacterium ginsengisoli; assembly: GCF_029625315.1. Taxonomy (NCBI): domain Bacteria; kingdom Pseudomonadati; phylum Bacteroidota; class Flavobacteriia; order Flavobacteriales; family Flavobacteriaceae; genus Flavobacterium; species Flavobacterium ginsengisoli. The sequence goes on along the minus strand of NZ_CP121110.1, from coordinate 4,329,362 downwards.
CTCTTTCAATTCCAAAATTTCTTGCTTTGCCTAATCCTCCATTTTCTTTTGAAAAATATTTGAAACGCTTATCTTTTTCAGTCCATTTTATTGAAATCTCTTCCGTTGCATCTTTAGATCCGTCATTGATAATTATAGCTTCCCATTCTTGAAAATTTTGATTCAATATCGAATTTAAAGTTAATTCTAGAGTAGCCTCTGAATTGTAACAAGGGATAATTACACTTAATTTTGGAGACATTTTGTTTTTTAATTGAGGAAATTTTTATTTATACCGATTGTTGTTTCACCAGATTCTATTAATACAAATTGTTTATCGCTTAATATCTTATAAATACTATCTCTTACATTAAACTCATCATGAATTTCAATAACAATAACTTTTGTGATATTTAAAAATGATAAATCTGTAGAACTTTGGAAAATAAATCTTTCAGCACCTTCAATATCTATTTTTAATAAAGTTATTTCCTTTAAGTCGTTTTCCCTTATTATTTCATTGAGTGTAATTCCTTGAATTTCTCCAAAATCACTTTTTTTTGTAGTAATTGACCAATCCTTTCCATCTCTAAAATTGTTTTCAATTTTGAATTTCAAATTTTCTTTATCTGCAATGGCTTTATTTAGAAGTAAAATGTCTTTTGAATTATCTATTAATTCAATATTTTTTTTAAAATATTAAAATTAGATATTGAAGGCTCTATACAAATGATATGGTCAAACTTTAATTTTTCCTGAAAATATATAGTTGCATAACCTATGTTTGCACCTACATCAATCATTACTGCATTCTTAAAATCCCTATTATACTTAAAAAAAGACAAAGCTATTTTATATTCTTCATCTTTAAATATTTGAGTAAAAACGGAGTAATCACTATGGGTATAGTCTCTAAGATAAATCTGTTTACCATTACATAAGTTGAGTAAGAATAAAGAATTTGTTTCTTTAAACTCCTTTATTAAACAGTTTGATTGCAATTCATTAATAAAAATTTGTTTCTCAGAAAATTTTACCGGAAATAATATACGATATATCTTTCGTAGCTTTTTTAATTTCATTTTAGTACTACGGTCTTAATTTAATTAGTTTTGCCGGTACTCCGCCAACAATCGTGTTTGCTTTTACATTTTTTGTAACAACAGAACCAGCTGCAATAATTGCCCCCTCTTCTACAATTACTCCGTCTAAAATTTGACAACCAGCACCGATCCAAACATTATCTTTAATTATGATTCCTTTTCTATTTTCTCCCTGTTTATTTATAGGAATATTTATGTCATCAAATCGATGATTTGCTGGAATTATCAATACATGTCCTGCAATTAGAACATTATTTCCAATAGTTAAATTACCATGGCCATATAAAACGGTATAAGGATTTATAGAACAAGAATGACCAATTTTTATTTTTCCGCCATACGTCATTAAAATAACACCATAAAGTAATTCACAATTCTTACCAATCTCAATAGATCCTCCATAATTTGTTTCCAAAATAACATTAGGATATACCTTTACGGTCTTGTCTAATAATATTGAATCATTTTTTTTATAAAACTTATCAATTAATTTCCGTACCATTTGCAATCAATTTTTATGTCACCAATACTTCCATTATATATTTTATAATCGTTATCTAAATCTTCAATTTGAAAATTACAAATATCATTTAAATATTCAAAAACTCTTGAATCTTCAAATACTGCCACATCTAAACTAAAAGTTCCTTTTAATAATGTTTTCGCAGGAATCTTGCAAAAAACAATATCGGATTTAGAAGCCATTAAATGAAATGTGGTAAATATTTTGACTTTATCAGAATTTAGAACTGCAATACCCACATTAATATTTTGTATTTGATTATTAAGCCTTATTTCAATTTTAATGCTTTCACTATGGTGTAAATATTCATTAGCCTCCAGAATTTTTACACTTTTAATACCATTAACTTTAGGTACTTTTTTATTAAGATAAAGTTTCTCAAGTATTAAGTTATTATTTAAATAATAATCTATCGACTCATTAATATTTCCTTCAAAAACTGTTTTTCCATATTCTAAAATCAACCCCCTAGTACAAAGACTTCTAACTGCTGGCATATTATGACTCACAAATAACACTGTCCTTCCTTCACCCCTAGAAATATCTTGCATTTTACCAATTGCTTTTTTGAAATTCGGCATCACCAACGGCTAAAACCTCATCAACAACTAGTATTTCAGGTTCTAAAAAAGCCGCAACAGCAAATGCTAAACGAACTGTCATTCCAGAACTATATCTTTTAACTGGAGTATCAATATAACGTTCGCATCCAGAAAACTCAATAATTTCATCCAGTTTTGAAGTAATTTCTTTCTTGGTCATTCCTAAAATAGCACCGTTTAGAAATATGTTTTCTCGACCAGTCATTTCTCCATTAAACCCTGTGCCAACTTCTAATAAAGAAGCAATACGTCCTCGAGATTTTATACTACCTGTTGTTGGAGCCGTAACTTTTGAAAGTATTTTTAAAAGCGTAGATTTTCCTGCTCCATTTTTTCCAATAATTCCTAAAACTTCTCCTCTTTCAACTTCAAAATTTATATCCTGTAAAGCCCAAACATAATCTGACGTTCCTTTGGTAGAACGATCGTTAGTATCACCTATTTTTAGATATGGATTTTCTTTTCCTCTAATTTTATGCCACCATCGATTCAAATCATGGCTTAAAGTACCTGTACCGACTTGACCTAAACGGTATTGTTTAGAAATATTTTCGGCTTTTAATATTATATCTTTCATTTATACGGTATCTATAAAGCTTTTTTCTGTTCTATTAAAAACTAATAATCCAGTAAAGAAAACAACAATTGTAACTACCATTGTATATATTAAACCTAAAATTGATATATTCCCAATATTTAATAACATATAACGTGAAGTTTCTATCACATAAGCTAATGGATTGTATTCTACAATCCAACCGTATTTTGGGAGTTTTTCTTTTATTAATTCCATCGGGTACATTACGGCAGATATATACATTAAAAGCTGTACACCAAAACCAACCAAATTATTTAGATCCCTATATTTTGTAACCATTGAAGAAATCATCATTCCTAAACCTAGTCCCAAAATTCCCATAACTGAAATTAAGATTGGAAAAAACAATATAGACATATTAAGTTGTAAATCTACTCCTTGAAAATAAAAGAAAATGTAAAAGAAAATAAATATACCTAATTGAATCCCAAATTTAATTAAGTTCGAAATCACTATAGACAAAGGAGTAATAATTCTTGGGAAATATACTTTTCCAAATATATTGGCATTAGATTTAAATGTATCAGAAGTCCCATTTAAACAAGCAGTAAAATAATTCCAAACCATTATTCCTGCTAAATTGAATAAAAATGGAGGAATCGTTCCTGTCTTAATTCCTGCAACGTTATTAAAAATAATAGTAAAAGTAATAGAAGTAAACAAAGGCTGTATTAAATACCATAGAGGTCCCAAAACAGTTTGTTTATAAACTGTTATAATATCTCTCTTAACAAAAAGCATTAATAAATCTCTATATTGCCAAATTTCCTTAAAATTGAGCGTAAGAAATTTATTTTTTGGTGTTATCTCAAACAACCAATCGTTTGTATTTTTAGAATCCATTTAAGAGCGTAAAAACCTTATTGTGAAAAATTAACAAGATTTTTAATATTTTAGAATTTGTTTAAAAATGTCAAAAGGCGTTTAAAAAAACACCTCTTGATTATATTTGATTTTATTTTTGTTTAATATTATTTATCTAAAACTTCAAAAGTCGAATTCATACTTTTAAATTCTGGAACTATTTTTTTCATTTTAGCAACAATATCATCATTTTCGTAAAAATCAGCAATTCCAATTAACTCATCAACATCAATATGAAGATTCTCATACTCGTCTTGAATTTCTTGCGCAATCATAATTTTATTATGATATGTTGGAAGAGTCTTTGAAGTATCATTTAATAATTCTTCATAAAGCTTTTCTCCAGGTCTTAATCCGACAATTTTAATTTTGATTTCTTTATCTGGTATAAAACCAGCCAGCTTAATCATTTTTCGAGCTAAATCGATAATTCTAACTGGTTTACCCATATCAAAAATATAGATTTCTCCTCCATTCCCCATAGCTCCAGCTTCCAATACAAGTTGACAAGCTTCTGGAATTGTCATAAAATAACGTATAATGTCTTGATGTGTGATTGTTACAGGTCCACCTTCTGCAATTTGTTTAGTAAACAACGGAACGACTGACCCATTTGAACCCAGAACATTTCCAAAACGAGTCGTTATAAATTTTGTCCCTCCTTGAATGTTCTCTCTTTGATTTTTTAAGAATAAAGACTGTACATATTTTTCTGCGATTCGTTTACTGGCTCCCATTGCATTGCTTGGGTTAACCGCTTTATCTGTAGAAACCATTACAAATTTCTTCACATGATATTTACAAGCCAAATCAGCAAGATTTTTAGTTCCTTTGATATTAGTTTGAATTGCCTGAGAAGGATTTTCTTCCATCAAAGGTACATGCTTATAGGCTGCAGCATGAAAAACTACATGTGGATTATAATTTTTAAAAACCTTATCTAAAGCTTTTTTACTTCTTACATCTGCAATTACCGCAACTATTTTAGTGCTTACATTCATTGCTTGAGTTTCCAAACACAAATTATGCAATGGTGTTTCTGCATGATCTAAGACAATAACATTTTTTGGATTAAAATTCAAAACTTGTCTTACAATCTCACTTCCTATTGATCCTGCTGCTCCTGTAATTAAAATTGTTTTATCTTTTAACTGCTTAGAAATAGATCTACTATCTAGAACTATAGGTTTTCTTTCTAACAAGTCTTCGATTTGGATATTCTTAACTTTTTGCGAAATTTCTTTTTGATTTTCCCAATCTGAAATAAGAGGTACTGTATATACTCTGTAATTAAACTCCAAACATTGATCAACTATAATAAGCTGTTCGTCTTTGCTTAAACTTTTATCTGCAATAATTACACCTTCTGCAGCTACAGAACGCATTAAAGCAGGCAACTTCTTTCTTAAAATAAGGATAGGAAGATCTAGCATACGTTTAGACGCATTCTGATTATTCTTATCAACAAAACCAACTATTTTAAAACGAGAAGGACTTTCAAATTTCAATGCATTTGCAACAGAAATTGCATTAGCATCTGTGCCATAAATTACAGTTCGAATTAATTTAGTCGTAGCTTTTTCAGAAAAATACATTTCAAATGTCTGCTTTACTACAACACGATATAAGAAAAGTCCACAAAAAGACAATACTAAATTAATAAAAAGGGCAGTGTTTAAAAATGCTTTATGCCCTGTATATAATTCAAAAATTAAATTTATAAACAAGAAAAATACAAGAACAGACATTTGAGAAAACAACAATTTTATTGCATCTATATAGGAAGAATGCCTAATAATTCCTGAGTATGTTCTAAAAAGCCAGAAAAAAACACATTGGCAATAATTAATCCTGCAACAAAGAAAAAATTATGAGACGTAATAAGATACCCTATTGCCGTACCTTCAAAAAGCAAATAGGTAAGACAAAAAGAAAAAACCAAAACCATAACATCTATACCAACAATAATCCATCTAGGCAAATAACTTAGATTATTAATATTTGCCCGAAGATTTCTTGGCGAAAAGGTATTATATAACAAAGAGGTTATATTATTTGGTTTTTCTGTGTTCAATTGTTCTTTTTTTAAGTGCCTTTAATCCGACATTTATACAAAAATACAAATTAAAGATTTTAAATAATTAGTTAAAGATACAAATTAAATTTTAACACTTTTTTCTTTTGTTTTAGAAAATCTATTAAATATGATCCATATCCTGATTTTAACAGTGGTTGTGCTAACTTTTCAAGTTGTTGATCATCAATAAAACCTTGTCTCCAAGCAATTTCTTCGATACAACCCACTTTTAATCCTTGTCTTTCTTCTAAAACTTGCACAAATTGCCCTGCCTGCATCAAACTATTAAATGTTCCAGTATCTAACCAAGCCGTTCCCCTACTTAATATTCCAACTTTTAACTGTCCTTTTTCAAGATAAACTTTATTTACATCTGTTATTTCATATTCACCACGGGCACTTGGCTTAATATTTTTGGCAATTTCTACTACAGAATTATCATAAAAATATAAGCCCGGAACAGCATAATTTGATTTTGGTTCCAAAGGTTTTTCTTCTATTGAAATTGCATTTTTGTTTTCGTCAAATTCTACTACTCCATACCTTTCAGGATCTGCAACGTGATAGGCAAATACAACTCCTCCATCTGGATTAGCATTATCTTTTAAAAGTTCTTGCATATTTGTTCCAAAAAAGATATTGTCTCCTAACACTAAAGCCACTTTGTCTTTGCCTATAAACTCTTCTCCAATAACAAAAGCCTGAGCCAAACCATTTGGATCTGGTTGTTCTGCATAACTAAACTTACAACCAATCGCGCTTCCATCACCAGAAGTTTTCTAAAATGAGGCAAATCATGAGGTGTGGAGATTATCAAAATTTCACTAATTCCTGCCATCATCAAAGTTGATAATGGGTAGTATATCATGGGTTTATCATATACGGGCATTAATTGCTTACTAACCGCTAAAGTTAATGGGTGTAATCTTGTGCCAGAACCTCCAGCTAATATAATCCCTTTCATAAATTTTAATTTTAGTATTTTAAACTTTGACTTTAATCAGAATATAGAAATCAAACTCAATATTTATATTATAGAAATATCTTTTTTAAACTTTCTTTATAATATGGAATTTCTAAATTATAGATTGATTTTATTTTATTTTTATCTAATAATGAAAAAACTCGGTCTTTTTGCAGGTGTTGGATATGAAGAAGATGGAATGCCGTTTACTTGGCAATTATAATTTCCTAACTCTTTAATGCTCAAAGCAAATTCATACCAGCTTATTTCTCCTTCATTAGAATAATTATATGTTCCTGAAATCCAATTTGGTGAATTAACAATATTGATCATTGCCTGCGCTAGATCAGTTGCATAAGTTGGTGAACCAACTTGATCATTCACAACACTTATTTCTTCTTTCTCTTGCATTAAGCGTTGCATGGTTTTTACAAAGTTATTTCCAAATTTACTGTAAACCCAAGAAGTTCTAACAACAATTGAATCTGGATTTTGCTTCATGCATGCAATTTCTCCTGCTAATTTACTTTCCCCATAGGCATTAATAGGATTTGTAAATGCTTCTTCGTTTAAAGCAACTGATGAAGTACCATCGAAAACATAATCTGTGGACACATGAATTAACTTCACCTTATTTTCTGAAGCATATTTCGCAATTATTTCTACTGCCGAAGAATTTACTGTAAAAGCTAGCTCTTTTTCTGTTTCAGCTTTATCAACTGCAGTATAAGCACCGCAATTAAAAATCACATCTGCTTTAATATCATTTAATTGAATAGGCAAAAGATCTAGATTGTCTAATGTGGCTTTTGTTCTATCGGCAAAAAACCATTCATATTCTGGATATTTTGATGATAAAACTGAAAGTTCTGATCCTAATTGCCCATTTGCCCCCGTTACAAGAATTTTTTTCATTAAAATAAGCTATTACAGTTTTCAATAAACGGCAAAATCTGATCTTTATCAGAAACAATTGCGTCGTTCAAATCCATTCCCCAATCAATATTTAAAAATGGATCATCATATTTGATTCCTCCTTCAGAAGCTTTATTATAAAATTGATCACATTTATACATTACTGATGCGGTTTCGCTAATAACCGAAAATCCATGGGCAAATCCTTGAGGAACTAACAATTGCTTTTTATTTTCAGATGAAAGTAAAATACTAAAAGATTTTCCGTAAGTAGGTGAATCTTTTCTTAAATCTACAGCAACATCAATAATTTCACCTTCTAAAACACGCACTAATTTCGTTTGTGCAAAAGGAGGATTTTGATAATGTAAGCCTCTTAATGTTCCATATTTTGAAAATGACTGGTTATCTTGAACAAAATCAATATTAATTTCTAAATCTTCAAATTTCGTTTTACTGTAAGATTCAAAAAAATAACCTCTTTCGTCTCCGAAAACAGTTGGTTCAATAATGACTAAATCTTTAATATAGGTTTCTTCAACTTTCATATAAATTGGGTAAATGTTTTTTTAATTATAAAAAAAAGTGTTGATTACTTCTTTTATTCTTTGTTTATTTTTAATAGTTAAATCTGCTCCAGATGGAAGACATAATCCATTTTCAAATATCTTTTCTGATATTTTATTGCCGTAATAAGGATAGCTTTCAAAAATTGGTTGCAAATGCATTGGTTTCCAAATAGGACGTGTCTCAATGTTTGCTTCCTCAAAGGCTTGCAATAAATCATTCTTAACTTCGCTTGATTTTAGCAAAATCGTGTTCAGCCAATAATTTGAAAAATAATCTTCATTTTTTACCTCAAAAAGCTCTACCTCTTCAATACTTGAAAAAAGCTCTTGATAAAACATATGATTATTCCTTCTTGAATCTATTTTTTTCTGAAAAATTTTCATTTGTCCTAAACCAATCCCAGCGCAAATATTGCTCATTCTGTAATTATATCCAATTTCGCTATGCTGATAATGAATCGCATTATCTTTTGACTGAGTGGCATAAAAAATGGCTTTTTCCTTTACTTCTTTTGAATTAGATATTAGGGCACCGCCACTCGAGGTCGTAATTATTTTATTGCCATTAAATGATAATACTCCAAATTCACCAAAAGTACCGCATTTTTTTCCCTTATAACAACTTCCTAATGCTTCGGCGCTATCTTCGATAATAGGAATTCTATAGCGATCAGCTATAGCATGAATATCATCTACTTTATATGGCATACCATACAAATGAACTGCAATTATTGCTTTAGGTTTATTACCTCTTTTAATTCGGTCTTTTATCGCTATTTCAAGATTATCAGGGCATATATTCCAAGTTTCAGGTTCACTATCAACAAAAATAGGAGTAGCGCCTTGATATAAAATCGGATTCGCAGATGCTGAAAATGTCAAACTTTGACAAATAACCTCATCTCCTGGTTTTACTCCTAATAAAATTAATGACAAATGAATTGCAGATGTTCCTGAATTTAACGCCGCAACGAATGAATCTTCTCCGAAATAATTCTGAAGTTCAATTTCAAAATCATTTACATTTGGTCCTCCCGAGGTAATCCAGTTAGATTGTAATGCTTTCTCAATATATTCTATTTCAAAACCACTTTGTTGCGATAAGGATAAATAAATTCTACCCATTTAAATTCCAATAATCAGCAGGATATCGTGCATCATCTTCTTTTACATTTGATAATGGCAAAGTAGAAAATGATATTAATTTTGAATCTTTTTCTAAGGATTCTACTGCATTTGCATAACCTGCAGGAACATGAACAATTTTACTGTCAAACTCAGAAACTTCAACTGTTTCGATCGTCAAATCTTTAGAAGGATTCTCCCAATTATCAATTTTTACAAAATGAATTTTAAAAGATCCGCTTACGCAATAAAAATTCTTTGAATCTAATTTATGTCCCTGCCAAGCACGAATAGGGTTTTCTTCCGAATTAGTTATGATATAAAATCTTTCAATATCATTAAAACTAAAATCATTAACATATGAAATAGTACCTCGATGATCTGAAAAATTTCCTCCCTGAATTACTTCTGGACTCATACTTGTAATTTTAAGTTGCTTTTATTTATTAAATAAAATTTTAAAGAATATACTAAAAGCAATGGAACAATTATAATCGCAAATAATATATAATCGCTTATTTTTTGATAAAGTGATACTACTAAAATAGAAACTACAATTTGTGCCAATGCATAATATAACGAAACTAATCTATGCTGTATTTTGTATTCATTGCTAAGAATTTGATACAAATGTAAACGATGTGCTTCGAATATATTTTGTTTTAAATAAAGCCTATGTAAAATGGTACAAACAGCATCAACTCCATAAACAGCTAAAAACAAAAGCCAAATAACCGAGTTTGTACTTAAAATTAATTTTAAAACTAAATAAATAATCCAAAATGCAATTGCTATACTACCAACATCGCCTGCAAAACATTTCGCTTTTTTTCTATAATTAAAAAACAAAAAGACAAGACTTGCAATCATTCCATATTTTATGAAACTGCCATCTGTAAATAGTTGAATTTTGGCATTAACATATAATAAAGATCCAAGTACAGCCAAAGTATAGAGTCCTGTTATTCCATTAATACCGTCCATGAAATTGTAAGCGTTTACTAATCCAATTGCAAGCACATAAGATATAACAGCTCCCCAAATTGGCATAAGAGTAAACAAGTTGAGATCTAAGAAGATCAATGTGATAGCAAGAAAATGAATTGAAATTCTAATCTTATTTGAAAGACTTTGAATATCATCCCAAAAGCTTACTAAACTTACCAATGTAATTCCTGCAAAGAAAAAATAATTGCTTTCGATATGCTGAAAAAAATAAAGCAAAGCTGAAAACCAAAAAATTATACCACCTCCTCGAAGTGTTATTTCTGTATGTGAACTTCGCTGATTTGGTTTATCGATAATATTAAAACGATCTGCAACTTTGAAATAAAGAAGCATTAAGATCATTAAAACTAAACCTAATATTGTGTATTGCATTTTTCTAATTTATTCCCTCGACCCAAATGTTTGGTTCATTTTTAACAAATAAGCACGTTAACCATCCTCTTAATGACATTCTTTCATATAAAGTGGATTCAATATCCTTGTATTCAGATTCAAAAAATTGCTTATTCAATACGATATTTTCTCTATCAACAATTAATATATTGTTGGGATCATAAAATTTGTATTTTCGAATTTCACTATTGGTTGTTATTATTTTTCTTCTTGCTCCAATTGCTTCAAAAGTTCGCATTGTAAGTCCTTTTTGCCCAGGATGATTAATATCCAAAATAACTTTCGAATCTTGATACAATTGAAATAAATCTTTTGCTTTTAGGCTTTCAAAACTTAATTTTTTATATTCAAAATCTTTAAAAGTTTTATCAAAGAGTTTTTTATAAATATAAACCAATTTCCCCTGCATATAATAGTAACAATATGATTTAATATCATTTTTATTACACCAATCAACAATATTGCTACTAATACGATATCTATCAGAGTGTGCTGTCCCTAAAAAAAGTAAATCGTTTTTTATTTCCGCTTTTGAATCTACATGTATATCTTGATAAAAATCTAAATAAAAAAGTGGCCTAAATTTAAGACCAAACTTAACCGCATCGTCTGAATCAAATGAAAATTTCTCATGAAAATACTTCAAAATTGCCACTGCATTCTTATTGTTTGAAAAAGAATCCCAAGTATAAAAAATACAATGACAATGAGGTTGTTGTTTTTTAAACTCATTTAAAAAGAATTCTGGAACGACTTCTCCTTTATTTACAAACAAGTAATCATATTTTTTATTACTTATATCAAGTAAAATTTTACTATAGTACTTATTGATTTTTATTTGAAGCAAATCTCTTTTAATCCTGATAATTCCCTTTGTAAAATTATTATTTGAAGGTCTTTCATCATAGTAATCAACATTTGCTCCTAGCTGCTGTAATTTACTCAAAATCTCTTTCTCAAGATTAAAAGTCTGAACAGAAAAAAACAAAATGTTTTTATTTTTAAGAACTTCTTCAATCATCATTTTAAAAGACCTTTCTTCTTCATTTCCTCAAGAGACTTACTTAATTTATCTTCTTGGATTTCTTGCTGTAATACCCAAGCAGAAAATTTTTGTATTCCTTCTTTGAAATATACTTTTGGCTCAAAACCTAAACGCTCTTTAATTTTTGTTAAATCTGCAAAATTATGACGAATATCACCTAATCTAAATCTTCCTGTAACTGTTACGGGTACCTCTATTTCATAAGCTTTTATCAAGGAATTTGCAACTTCAAGAACATCTGTTGCAACACCAGTACCAACATTAAAAACATGTCCATTTGCTTCTTCTTTTTCAATACCAAGGATTGTTGCGGCAACAACATCATCTATAAAAACAAAGTCTCTTGTTTCTTTACCATCTTCAAAAATCTGAATCGGATTATTATTTCTAATCTGTGTAGAAAAAATTGATAAAATACCAGTATAAGGATTCGACAAAGATTGCCCTGGGCCATAAACATTTTGGTATCTAAACCCTACTGGAGCAATTCCTATTGTTGGGCAAACGGTCATTATCATTTGCTCTTGGTTTTGTTTTGTAATTCCGTAAACAGAAGAAGGATGAATTTTTGAATCCTCATCAGTTGCCAACAATTCAAGCTCTTCTTTATCTGAAAAAGTAAGCTCAAAATTTCCTGCTAACATATCATTTTCATTTCTATGTGTCGGATAAACAATTCCTAATTTTGGATGCTTATATTTTCCTTCACCATAAATTGAACGCGAAGAGGCAATTACAATTTTCTCAACTGAATTCTCATTATTTGCTAATATATCAAGCATTATAGCTGTTCCCTGGATATTAACTTCTGTGTATTTTTCTATACAATACATAGATTGACCCGTTCCTGTTTCTGCGACAAAATGAACTACTACATTCTGATTTTGAAGTGCTTTTTCCCAATCACTTCTTGAAGTTACTGTACCTTCAATAAAAATAACTTTGTCTTTTATGCTTTTATAAAGAGGAGAAGTTTCTTGAGGATTTTCTCCGTGTATTTGTTTTGAAAGATTATCCAAAACAGTAACTGTGTGTCCCTTTTCTATAAGCTTAAGGGCTAAATTGCTTCCAATGAAACCTGCACCTCCAGTAATTAAAATGTTTTTCATATTTTTTTATCGATATTTTTCCCATTTCTGAGATTGAAAATTAAACTTTTTTATTGGCTTTGCAGGAATTCCTACTGCAATTACATATTCTGGAAGGCTTTTAGAAACAACTGAATTTGCGCCTACTATAGTGCCTTTTCCTATGGTAACCCCAGGTAAAACTGAAACAAACTCTCCTAACCATACATTCTCTTTAATAGTTATTGGTTTAGAAACCAACAACCTATCTTTAGGGATTAGATTAGGATTACTATCGTTCTCATCACCTTTATAGCTACCATGTGATGAGTCTGAAATATAGACTTTACTCGCTATCAACACATTATCCTCAATTAAAACATTTTCAACAGCCGTAATATGTACAAAGTCATTAATTTGTACATTTTTCCCAATTTTCAAAACGACTTCCCCATCATGAGAATATGCTTCAAGCCTACAATGTCTGCCTGTGGTAAACCCTTCATTAATTTTTATCTGTCTCTTATTTCTTATGTCGATAGGAAATCTTATTAATCGGGCCTTTGGGAAAATAAGTTTTGTTCTTAAAAAAAAATACCCATTTCTATAATTCCTAAAAAACCATATCTTTTGATTATTTCCATAATTTACTAATATTAAATAGCATTCTTAAACTATAATAATTTATGATATTACTTTTAAGAAGATAATAAAATACTCTTTCGTTAATTTTCATCAATTCTAAATTAACTAAATTGCTTTTAATTAAATTAGCAAAATACGGATTCTTCAAAACTCCTTTCACGATTACTTCAAAAGAATCAGTGTCTCTTTTAATTACGGGACTTAAAATTGAAAATGCCATTTTTAAATACAAGATATCATACTGCGCTTTGTAATATTCAAAAGTCCCCTTATCTACTAAAAAAACTGACAAAGATTCCATAATTTTCATTTTGTCAAGAATTTTAGGAACTACTAAAGTCATAATTGAATTTGGTCGTTGCCTGTAACCATAAACAAAGTTTTCAACTTTTTCAATTTTATGGGCTTCATAAAAAGCTCTAAAAACAAAATCTAAATCTTCAAACCACATTCCCTCTTTAAATATTAGGTTCTTTTGAACTAAGAAATCATATTTATAAAGCTTATTCCAAACAGCAAAAGAAATATCAATTGTAAATAATTTTTCCAAACGTTCATCAAGTGTAATTAAAGGTTTTTCAAAATTAGTTTTATCATTTCTATATACTTTGTTTTTTTCTAAGTCAGTAAATTCATAATAATTACCAACAATAATATCTGCTTTTGTTTCCTGTGCTTTTTTTAACATTTCAAGTAACCCGTCGCAATGAATAATATCATCACTATCCATAAAAAAAACATATTCTCCTTTGGCTAACTTTAACCCGTTGTTTCTTGCACCGCTTAGGCCAGTGTTAACTTGATCAATTAAATGAAAACTAAAGCAAGAATAATTTGTTATAAAGGATTTAATGACATTCAATGTTTGATCAGTAGATCCATCGTTGATTATTATTACTTCTATATCATTATCATCTTTAATATCTAAAAGAGATTCTAAAGATTGATATATATAATCTTGTACATTATAGGCGGGAACGATTATACTAACTACTTTTTTAAGCATTATTTTTAATTTTAATTTTATCAAACAATGAAAATATCAAAGGCCATATTAAAACAGTTCCTGAAGATATCCACATATTACCAAATGTATTTAAAATGATAATGGATGATAGTATCCCCAATCCTGTTAAATAATATTTTCCTGAAGTTGGCAAAATAAAAAGATAACAAATTACTGAAAACATAGAAAAAAAATACATCGACCACATACCTATCCAACCCAATAAAAAGTATGACCTAAAATATACAGTTGGTGCATTTAAAGACTCTACTACTAAATAATTTGAAATATCTTCTATCTCTCCATCATTAAAAATTAATCGTAGCCTATTAGAGATAAAATCTGGAGTAAATTCAAACATCAAATTTGGAACGTTATGGATGTCAAATTTTGGATCATAGTTATTTACAAGATTGTCTAAATTACCTAGAGGAGAAGCAATATATAAATATCCCCAGTAATATTCGAAAGGTACATTTCCAGAAATAAATTCATCCGTTGCTCCTCCTAAACTTAAAATATATTCTTTATTATCTGCAGAAAGTTCATTACGTACATTACCAAGTTGTCCGAATAAAAACAAAACAACTAAAACTCCTAAAACAATTTTTATCATTTTAGTAATTTTGACAATATTTTGTTTCATTAAATAGATAATTAGGCAAGCTATTAGGGTAATCATTATTGCCCCTCGATTAAGTACCAGTAAATTTGGAAAAACTGCCAAAATCAAAAACATTAGTAGTTTTTTGTTCGTTTTTGTCGATACAAATTGATGAAAAAAGTAAACTCCCAAAAAAATAGTATACGATGCTAAAATCACATGGAAAGTAGGTATTCCCGTAAAATCTTTATAATTTCCAAATGACCCTTTTAATACTAGAAGTAAAGGAACACCTCCAGAATACAAAAACTCTAATATATATCCAACCCACAAAAATAATAACATCGTTAAATTATAATAACTGACTGGGATCTCTTTAAATTTATTCTTTTTTGTAATCTCCAGTATATATCCTCCTATAAACGACAAAAAAAATGTTATGCAAAAAAAAGATATTAATTTTACAGATAAATTATTATAATAATTTGACCATCTTAAATTATAAACTAACATGACAAAAATCCAAATCCAAGAGTAAACCCATATAGGATTTGTAAACCATCTAGTTTTCATTATGTTCAAATATATTTTTCAACCAAAGTTCAATAGACAGCATAGAATTACTAGAGCCTTTAAATGATTGATCATTTATGAAATCTTCTTTAACAAAAATATCTTTCTCATCAAAAAATGAAAAAAGCTCTGTCTTACCAACAATCTTATCCTGCCTTAAATTCATATTATTCGTTAAAACTTTAGTGCCCATAGCTATTGCTTCAATTACACGCATTGCTAAACCTGTCTGACGAGGATTACTTACATCTACCATAACTTTTGATTTAGACAAAATACTTAAGTATTGAACTCTATTCATAGGAGTAAAAGAGACAATAGACCGATCAAGAAAATTCCCTTTTAACACTTCTTTTAGATATGATGAAAAAGGCATATATAAAAAGGCTTTCAATTTATAATTATTTGTCCTTGTAAACTCTCTAAAAGAAATAACCGCTTTGTATCTTTCAGGAAAACACCATCCCATAAAAAAGAAATCATATTCCGCTTCCTGTTCTTTTTGTCTATAAGGTATAAGATCATCTGTGTAAAACAACGGTATATATTTTACAAATGATATGTTATTACAATCTTTGAAATCAAATGAATAAACTTTATCAAATAAAGATGCTACATCAAAAAATGGATTTTCTTCATCAGAATCCCATTGATACATTATTGTCTTAGCCTTTGGATATAATTTCTTAAAATTATTTACAAAATCATTAGATAGCATATACCCCCTTATTACAAATAAAAAATCATAATCAGCATTTTCTGAATTCTCTAAAATCGAATCATAATAGTTTTTTTGAAATTTATTTAAATGATTCTTAAATAAATTATTTATAATTTTAAATTTCCATCCATAATCTCTTTCAGGATAAAAATCAACTGTGGCTCCTAAAATTTCCAATTTTTCCTTAATTAAAATATGATAATTATGAAAAATTGGACCTATAAATAAAATTTTTTTATTTTGAAAATTATTAGACATATCGTATTTTACTCGTTTGATAAATAAAAATTAATCATAAAGAAGAATTAACCTTATAATAAGCCTTTGACAAACTCGATTTCGGTTTCTAAAGTAGATGAAAATATATTCTTTTTTAATAATAGATTTTGATTTCTGATTATACTTTCATTGTATTTTGAATCTGATTTTCTTTTAGCTATTTCATTTTTCAAATCACTAACTTTTATAAACGCATCAGCATTCTGAAATAATGAACTATTAACTTCATCAAGATCAAGATCAATTAAAGATGTACCAGAGAGAACTCCTTCTAAATATGCTCCAGATTTAATGTTTATTAGAATAAATGCATTATCTAATAAGTCTATTAATCCTTCTTCACTCCCAATGACCTTTATATTTGTTGTAATTTCATTCAATTTACATATTTCATCAATTACATCCTTAATTTCTTTGGTATTTTGACTTGGATGTGTTTTTATTATTATATTATTAAAATCTTTTATTTCAATTAGAGTATTGCTTAATATAAATTTTAATTGATGTAACGGAAATACCGTTGGAGTAATTAAAATATTTTCTTTAATAAAACTATTTTTAGCTCTAATTTTACCAAATTTTGTTGTTCCAACAATTTTGATCCTATCTTCATTTATGCTACGTTTCAATCTTTCTTTTGAGACTTCTCCCCAGCACATAAAATAATCTGAAAAAAGCACACTATAAAGAGATTTCTCAGAATTTGGTATTTCACCATGTTGATGTGTTATTGTCTGGATGTTTTGAAAATTTGCAACCTTGGCAAAATAAAAATCAGGCAATAAAAAATCTTGCGTTGTAATTACTATTTTCGGTGTTACCCTAAGGTAAAGAACATTTAGAAAATCAATATATTCTCTATATTCTTTAAAAATAAAGCTCTCATTAATAGTATAACCACTAAGTAAATCACCTAAATTAAAATTGTAAATAGAGTTTTTAAAAAAATACAAGAAAAATCATTTTTCAAACAATGTTCTTCAACACATTTTTGATTTGTTACAATAAGTAAATCCATCTTGTCAGGAAACTCATTGATAAAATCTATTAGAATTTTAGAATGTCTTGTATCAGCAATTGAAAAATTAATTGCAACTAATATTTTATATTTATCTTTTTTTAAGCTTTCCCTTAGAATTAACTTTTTATAAAAAAATATTTTTTTTATAAAACCTATCGAAAGTTTAATTAGACTTTTCCACCAAATCGTATTTCGTAAACCTAATTTTTGTAAATACTTAAAGGCTATCAAAGATTCTTCTAAAGCATAACCTTTATATTTTTTGTCTACAGAGATAGATTTTAAAACGTTTTCAACTGTTAAAGTCAAACTACTTTTCATTAATTTTTTTTAAATAACAATGCCCATCTCGGCCAAACTCTTTAATAACTATTTTTCTTAACACTATTCTTTGTAAACATTAATTTGACAAAGTTCAAATCAATATTAAAGAACTTAAAACTAAGAAGTATAAAAAGAATACAAATAATGATCTTTAATACAAAATTTATTAGTATGTTAAAATTAAATAATTCATCATAAATTATCGGTACAAATACGATTTGTGCAATTAATATCACTTGAGTTATGATATATTTTTTAGTAATAATTGTATAGTATTGAAAGATAATATTTGAAAATATAAAAGAAGCTACAGAAGCGATTATAGCACCATAACACCCATAGTATGGTATTAAAATAAAATTAAGAATAACTGATATGACGGCAGAAATAATTGAAACTATAGAAACCATTTTTTGCTTTTTATTTGCTATCATTAAGATATTTAAATAGGTGTTAATACCTGAAATAACGACAGAAACAATAAATAATGGCACTAATTTATAACCTTCTCTAAAAACACCTGATGTTGCAATCATAAAAAACTCTTTACTAAAAATAGAAGTTCCAAATGCTCCTGAAAAAACAGCTAATAAATAAATTTTGTATAATTTTAAGTTTGTCTCTTGAAAATTTTCATTATAGTATTCTTTGAATAAGATTGGCTCAAATGTTTTATATAAAGCTTGAATCACAATATTTAAAACAGTCGCTAGAGTTATAGCTACAGAAAAGATCCCTAATTGATCCAGTGAAATGTATCTTTCCAAAATTACCCTATCGCTCAATGACACAAATAAAAAAGCCAAACTTCCAGGCAAAATAGGTAAAGTAAAATGCAGTGCTTCCTTTATTAATTTAAAATTTATCTTGAAAATACTATTCTTATAGATCATATAAAAATATACAAACATGAAAGGTATATTAATAACCAACCTTGCATAATAACTTCCTAACAAACCTTCGCTATATATAACTACTAAAACATAAACCATCAAAAATTGAAGCAAAGTTCTTGACAAGCTTAATATTAAGAATCCTTTTGCATTTTCTTTTACCCTATATAACACTAAAGGAATAATAGAAATTACATCAAAAAAATTATTTAAAATTGCTAATTGGAAATAGGGTTTAAACGGAATATTAACGTTAAAGAAATCTATTAGTAATGGAAAGAAAAGCATTTGAAAAATCATCAAGATACAATTGAATCCAAAAATAAATAAAAACGTACTCCCGATTAATTCTTTTCTTGAATATTCATCTTTAGAACTATAATAATGACGCAGAACAAAAGTATTCAACGACAAAGTAGCTATTACAAATACAAACATCATTACTGAATTAGTATAGCTTACTATGCCATATTCATCTGGTGTCAGATATTTAGTTAAAATAGGTAATAAAAGAAATGAAATAATTCTAGGGACAATTTCTCCTATTGAATAATATATTGTGCTTTTTACGAGTTTTTGAGACATTAAAAATACTTAAAGGGGATCCTTCAACTTAAAATCATTTACAAATTAATTATTTTAATAAGAGCCAAAACCATTCAAAAATAAATTTTCACTCAAATCATCAATAAACATTTGTATTATTTAATTTTTGTTATTATTAATTATTAAATTTTATCATATATCTTTAAGATTTTTCCTATTGCATTATGTCTTGGCACAGAACAATCTTAATTGATAGTCGTCAAATCAATTTTAGAAAGATAAATAGCTGTGCTAATTTTATTTTCATGTGCAGAATAGTAACTTATCCACAAATCATTATCTTTAATGACCATTCCAGGATAACCACAATCACCACCACTAGGCAAAGTTTTGAACTTACTATATGAGTTGTTGGTCAAATCAAAATAACCGACAATAACTTTCCCATTGTCTCTTCCAGAGAAAATCAAGCCATTTTTATAAAACACAAAATTAGGTCCTCCTATACTAACAATTGGAATCTCACCAATGGTTTCCCATTTTTCTCCTTTATTTGTTGATTTTAACAAAACAGAAGACCCTTCATTTCTTCTCACAAAGCAATAAAAAACTCCATTTTTGTCAACTCGAATTGTTGCTTCGGTGGGAATTGCTCCTATTTTATCAAAATACTCTCCATCATTTGCAAAATTTATTCCGTCCCTACTAGTATATAAGTCAAATATGCCCTTTCCATTATATCCGAAAACATAAGCTACATCTTTATACCAAGTCACGCGCCAAGGCCAAGATTCATTACCTATAATTTTTGTAGTTCCTGATTTCTTATTATCGAGTAATACCTGTTGGAGGTTACTCCATTCAACCTTATTCAAATTAGAAATAAAATCTCTACTTTCAACAACTCCTCCTCTCAACCAAACAGAACCATGAAGATAAACTGATAATTTATTGCCATCTATAGAAAATTTAGGGTCTCGTAGATCAACTCCATCAACACTAAACTCTTTTAAAAATGTCCATTGTTTACCATCTAAACTATTATAAATTTTAGCAACTCCATTAAGACCATAAGCATGTTTATCTGACTCTCTGTATATCAAAAAAATTGATCATCAAAAAAACCAAATCCGTAAATGCATTATACAACTCTCCTCCATTAAAGGTTATTCGTTGAGTTGGTATTTTAAATGAATCATCTTCATCTTGAGCCGTACAAGAAGAACAAAACATTAAAACAAGAAGAACTGTAAGTATTTTTTGTTTCATATAGATATTATTTAATGATATTATCCCACTTTAAAGCATCTCCTTTTTCTAAATCGACAACAACTTCTTTACCTAAAATATCATTATAATACTTAGGATGCATTCCATACCCGGGTCTTATTGATCTAACATTTTGTTCTGTAATAATTTCCCCAGCTTTAATATCTTCAACAACATACAATGAACGAGAATAATCTTTACCTGCAACTTGTTTTTCCGTTAATGTGTAATCAACCACACCAATAGCACTTTCTGCTTCTCTCACAGCTTTTACCATAGCGCCAAATTCTTCTTCATTCATAGAAAAAGAAGCATCTGGCCCTCCTATTGCTCGATCAAGGATAAAATGTTTCTCGATTATTTTAGCACCAAAAGCTGTGGCAACAATAGGCACTGTTGCCCCCATAGTATGATCAGATAATCCACTAATAATATTGTATCTTTCTGCTAAGTCTTTTACCATACTCATGTTTGCTTCTTCTATAGGAGCAGGGTAACTAGAAGTACATTTTAATAATGCTATATCATTATTTCCCATTCTTCGACAAGCATCTAATGCCAACTCTATATCTTCTTGCTCTGCAATACCAGTAGAAATGATAATAGGTTTACCTTTAGATGCTGCATATTCAATTAATGGGATATCTGTTATTTCAAACGAAGCAATTTTATATGCAGGTGTATTTAAATTTTCTAAAAAATCTATCGATGATTTATCAAAAGGTGATGAAAAACAAACTAAACCTACTTTTTCTGCCTCCTCAAAAATAGTTTTATGCCATTCCCACGGCGTATAAGCCTCTTTGTATAAATCGTGTAAATTCTTTCCATCCCATATTGATCCTTTTATCATAAAATCATCTTTTTGGGAATCAAGAGTTATTGTGTCTGCAGTATATGTTTGCAATTTTATACAATCAGCACCAGCCCTTTTTGCGACTCTTACAGTTTCTAAAGCTACTTCTAAACTTCCATTATGATTTGCTGATAATTCAGCAATTATAAATACTGGTGAATTTTCATTTATAGAAATATTCCTAATTTTCATTTCTTTAATTTTTAATTTTCGATTATTACACCTGCCATGGATAAACCAACACCAAATCCCGATAATAAAATTTTATTATGCTCTTTTATCTGATTGTTTTCAATTAATTTACAAAGCGCTATTGGAATTGTTGAAGATAAAGTATTTCCTGTTTCGAGTAAATTAATATACATCTTTTCTGAAGCAATGCCACTTCTTTTTCTAATAAAATCAAGCATAAATGAATTTGCCTGATGTAGTACAGTCATAGATAAATCATCTAATGTTAGATTATTTACATCTAAAATGTTTTTTATTAATTTTGGAATTTCGAAAGCTGTAAAATTAAAAATCTCAGTACCGTTCATATACAAATAATCGTCATTTAAAACAAAGTTTCCATCGTCATCCAAAATACTGTTCGATTCCTTTTTATTTAAATGTCCAGCACTATTTTTAATTATCAATTTATCATAACCACTTCCATCGGTACCATATTTAAAGTTTTTTATCTTTGCAGAAAAAAATCTTTATTTGGTTCAGATGTAATAAATGTCGCTGTTGCAGCATCGCCAAATAAAGCTCTATTAGCTTTATCGTCTTGATGGATAAATTTTGTTAATGTTTCAGAAGTCACAAAAATGATATTTTTAGCCTGGCCCGAAAATATTAATCCTTTTGCAAAGCCTAAACCATAAATATAACCAGAACAGCCTAGATTAATATCTAATGCTCCAATTGATTTTGGCAAACCTGTCTTATCTTGTACAATACATGAAGTTGCAGGCAATAAATAATCAGGCGTCTGTGAACAAATAATCAAATAATCAACTGAGGATTTATCAATGTTATAATCCTCAATTAATTTATTTGCACTTGCGATAGCTAAATCACTTGTAAATTCAGTAGTTGATGACAAATATCTTTTTTCTACGCCAATGCGAGATGCTACCTTATCAACTTCCCATTCAGGAAAGATCTCTTGCAACTCATCATTTGTAATTGCCTTCTCGGGCAAATAGTAAGAAATACCATTAATATAGGCATCCATTACTTTTTCTGTTTTTGCTAACACATATTCATATAGCTCTTGCACAGTTTTCTTTGCTCTGTAATCACTTTCAGAAATATCAACACCGTACTCATCTTTTATCATAACCATAATAGTCATTCCAGTCAATGAATCATAACTATCTAATTGTCTAAATTCAGTAGACATTTCTAAAACAATCTCTTCAGCATCAATAAATTGTTGTCTAACATTTGAAACAAAAATTTCTTTTTCCATATTTTTATATTTTTAATTTAACAAATTTCAATTACTACTCCCGCCATTGACAAACCAACTCCAAAACCGCAGAGCAAGGCTTCTTGATTTGTTTTAAACCTATTTTCTTTTATTACTCGACTAAGCGCAATAGGAATTGTTGATGAAACAGTATTACCTATGTCGCTCATTGAAACATAGAATTTATCTGAATCAATACCACATCTTTTTCTAATAAAATCAAGCATAAAAGCATTTGCTTGATGAAAAATTACCATATCAATCTCTGCTAAAGAAAGAGCATTGACTTCAAGCGTATTAGCCACTAATTTTGGTATTTCAAATGCAGTAAAGTTAAAAATTTCCTTACCATTCATATAAAGATAATCATCGTTAGATACAAAATTATCCTCCTCATCATAGAAATCTTTTTGATTCTCTCTATCTATTTTAACTCCACTATTTTTTACGATTAAATGGTCAAATCCACTACCGTCTGTTCCGTATTTAAAGTTTTTAATCTTCGCCGAAAAATGTTTATAATTAGGTTCAGATGTTATTAATGTTGCCGTTGCACCATCCCCAAAAATTGTTCGATTAGACTTATCTTTCGGATGAATAATTTTTGAATACATTTCAGAAGTAATCAAAATCACATTTTTAGCTTGCCCCGTAGAAACAAGTCCTTTTGCAAGACCCAATCCGTATATATATCCAGAGCATCCTAAATTAACATCTATTGCTCCACATCTCTTTGATAATCCTGCTTTATCTTGAATGATACAAGCTGTAGTTGGAAGGAGATAATCTGGTGTCTGAGTACAAAGAATGATATAATCTATTAATGATTTATCAAAATTATAGTCATTTATAAAATTCTCCAAGGCCTTAATTGCCATATCACTTGATGATTCATCCTCATCCGCGATATGTCTGCTAATAATTCCTGTTTTTTGAGAAATTTTCTCAACAGACCATTCAGGAAACATCGAAGAAAGTTCTGAATTATCCAAAACTTTTTCTGGCAAATAATACGAGATTCCATTTAAAAACGCTTCCATTACTTTTTATTTTTTTAAACACGAATGTTTTGTAAAATCTTAAATTACTAATATACAACAGCAAAGAAATCACAAACACATTAATTAACTCTTAATTGATCAATATTAAATTGTTGATTTTACCGTCAATTCTAAGAGCCTTTCGATTTTTTTATTTTTTCTAACTTTTTCTTCCCACACATTTTCAGACATTTCTCTAAAAAAATATTCATCGTTGTTATTTCCCGAACTAGTAAATTTTGATATTACTTTTGAAAAACCAAAGAGATCACTAAATGAATTTGCTGACTTATTAGTAGTTAAAACGTATCCTTTCACATTTTTCATCTTTAATACCAAATAAATATATTCTAATGCATAATAATAAAATTCAACTCCTATATTTTTATGATGATAATCTGGAGCCACATAATAACCCCATTCGGCTTCTCCATTTTCTATTCCAGTTAGTGAAAAAGTACCAATCGGCAAATCATTTCTTTTTACAAGGAAGTACAATTTAGATTTATCCGTTTTTAATCTTTCAACAAAATTAAAATGGTTATCTAACTCAACTAAATCAGTACTATACATCCATTTTCTTACTTCGTAATTATTTCTCCAATTAAATACCAATAATAATTCTTCATTATTTAAATCAGTGAAATTTACGTAAGTATATTTACATCCCATCACAATATATTAAATTTACTATGTATAATAACATCTTTAAAACTTCCATAATAGAAACAATGATTCTTTAATACGGCTTCTTTAAAAAAATTAGATTGCTCAAGTATTGGATAAAGCTGTGGTCGCACGTCAAAAGCGTATGTGTAAATTTTAAACAAATCTAAATCACTAAATGCAACTTTTTCAATTAAACTTAGAAAATTCAACAAAAAAGAACTATAAAATTCCTTTTCTAAATTTGTATTCATTAAGAATGATATCTCAGCATTTTTATCAACCCAATTAATGTGAACCAATCCTCCATAACCAACAAACTCTTCATTTCTTAAAAAAGAAAATAAAATTTGGTTTGGTTTTTCTTGGTCAAAAAGCTTAGACACTATATTATTGAAATAATTTTCCTGACTTTCAACTGTTAATGGTTTATCTTGACGCAAATGATAAATTTGTTCATTACGCCATTTCATTATATCTAAACGATCTTCGTAACGAATTGGTATGATTGAAAAATCTCCTTCAGAATATTTCTGGTTATTTAATACTTTGTAGCAATTCATATTTTAATTCAGCTAATTTCCAATCCACTTCGTTATCAATATCTTGACCCTCCATTTCAGAAATAACTATACTCCCACTATTTCCGGTTAAAATCTTTTTTTCTGGCAAGCATTTATCAACCTGCATCCAATAAAATTGTCCAGCATCATGGTAACTTTTCTCTAAATCCTGTGATCTTGACAAACTAAATTCAGGGTAGAAAAATTTAATCTTATCATCTTCAAATTTTAAACTTCTTTGAATAGGAAATCCGAATTGCATAACAGGAAAAACACTATCATAATTATTCTTTTCTAAAACTTCTAAACTTTCAGTAAGTTTAATTGAAGTTGCAAACGGTGCGCAAGCGTAAAGACAGCAAACTACATCGTAATTTTGATCTAAATCTTTATAGTTTAGAAGAACTTCTTCAATTACATCAAAAGTTGTAGCGAAATCATTTGCTGTTTTTTCTGTTCTGAAAAATGGTACATTTGCTCCAAATTTTGTTGCTATTTCAGCAATTTCTGGATCATCAGTAGAAACCATTACCTCATCGAATAATTTAGAATTAATTGCTCGCTTCAATTGAATAAGCAATTATTGGTTTACCCAGAAATAACTTGATGTTTTTTCGCGGAATTCGCTTACTTCCTCCCCTTGCAGGAATTATACAAAGATTAGACATTTAAAAATTCGAGTGTTTTCATTATAACAAAATCTTGTTCCTCAGCGCTCAAAGTTGGGTACATTGGCAAACTAATACATTTTGAATAATAATCTTCTGATTTGCTCAAATCTGTATCTGTATTATATCCAATCTCTTTATAATAAGGCAACTTATGAACAGGAATATAATGTATTTGGGCATATATTTTATTTTCATGCAAATAATCATATAATCCTTTTCTATCATTGACTTCAATTACGAAAAGATGGTGTGCATTTAAAAAATTTTCTGGCAAAGTTTGAAATTTCACTTTTCCTAAAAAAGCTTTTTTATAACGATCAGAAATTTCATTTCTAATGATAACTCCTCTTTCATTTCTAGCTAATTGAGATATTCCTAAGGCAGCCTGAAAATCAGTTATTCTATAATTGAAACCTAAGGTTTGCATTTCGTAAAACCAACCTCCATGGTTTTCTGACATGTTTTCTTTCGTTATTCCGTGAGAACGCAATAGCAATAATTTTTTATATACTTCTTCAGAGTTTGTTGTGACCATACCTCCTTCTCCACACGCAATATGTTTTACGGGATGAAATGAAAAAACTGCTTGCATCCGCATAGACTCCATTTCCACAAAATTGTTTTTGTTCTTTTGAGTCTATAAAGTATCCTCCTGGTGCATGACAAGCATCCTCTAAAATCCAAAGATCATGTTCATTTGCTAGTTTTCTAAAATCTTCTAAATTTACAGGCAATCCAGCAAAATCTACAGGAATAATTCCCTTAAAAAAGCCCTTCGGTTTGCTTAAAATTAATTCTCTTGTTTTTTCGAGCGATAATAAATAAGTATCCCGATCAATATCTGCAAACCAAACTTCTGCTCCCACAAATCGTGCACAATTAGCTGAGGCTGCAAAAGTAATTGGAGTAGAAATTACCCTGTCTCCTTCTTTTAATCCAAGAGCCATAACTGCTATATGAAGGCCTGCAGTAGCATTATTGACAGCTACAGCATACCTAGCATCAACCGATTTAGCAAATTTTTCCTCAAATTCTTTTATTTTCGGTCCTTGGGTTAAAAAATCTGATTTTAAAGTTTCTATTACAACTTTAATATCTTCATCTGTTACTTCTTGTCTACCGTATGGTATAACTTTATTTCTCATTACACTTCAAAATTTGCATCTACATGTTCTTTTATCAAACTTCTCAAACTATCAACAGTCTCCCAGTCTTCATTTGTTCCTGAATTATAATAAAAACCTTCTTCAACTTTTTTTGCTTTAAAATGATTTAAATAATCATCAAGTTTAAAATTAGGAATAGAAGGTAAAATCGTATAATATTTCCCTAAATCATATGTATAAAAGGAATCAGACGCAGTAATCATTTCTTCATGTATCTTTTCACCTGGTCTAATCCCCACAATATCAATTGGGCAATTAGGAGCTACTGCTTCTGCAACATCTGTTATTCTATATGAAGGAATTTTCGGTATAAAAATTTCCCTCCCCAGGCATGTTCTAACGCATGCATAACCATATCCACTCCTCCTTGAAGAGAAATATTAAAACGTGTCATTGCTACATCAGTAATTGGTAATTTTCCGTTCTTCTTTTTATTAATAAAAAATGGAATTACAGAACCATTAGACCCCATTACATTACCATATCTTACAACTGAAAATCTAATAGGATTAACTCCTTTAATATTATTTGCCGCAACAAATAACTTATCTGATGTTAATTTTGTAGCTCCATACAAATTAATAGGCGCACAAGCTTTATCTGTAGATAAAGCCACAACATTTTTCACATTAGTTTGCATAGCGGCATGTATTACATTTTGAGCTCCTCCAATATTTGTTTTAATACATTCATCTGGATTATACTCAGCCAAATGAACATGTTTCATAGCAGCCGCATGTATAACATAATCAACCCCTTGAAAAGCTCTTATTAATCTTTGTTCATCTCTAACATCTCCCAAAAAAAATCTAATTTGAGGATACTGCTGTTGTGGATACTCTTGAGCCATTTGAAATTGTTTTTGCTCATCTCGAGAAAAAATAATTAACTTCTTAATTGTAGGACAAATTTCAAGTATATGTTTAGTTAGTGCCTTTCCTAATGACCCTGTTCCTCCAGTAATTAATATTGTTTTATTATCTAACATAATTGTTATTATTGATTTTTGTTATAAAATTTTTAAACTAATTGTTTAACGATACGCTTAATGGTTAAAAAGGCAATGGTAATAAAACCAAATAAAAAGCCTCCTAAAACAATCCCTTTTAATTTACCAAATCTTTCTTTTTCTAGTGGCAAAATTGGTCTATCAATAACTTGAATCAAAGGAGTTTCTCTTCTTAAAGTAACTTTTGCAAGCTCTGTTTGTTTTACCAATTCTGTTAATATAGCTGTATTAGCCTGTACATCTACCTGTCTGCGAACTGAAGGAGCACGACGTACATTTAGAGCAGGGTTCAGATTAAAAGTATTATCATTAGCTACTGCAACTCCCGTTATAGCTCCATTAAGTTCATTTCGGATAGAATCTGTTTGATGTTCCAAAATATCCATATTCATTCTGGCCTTTTTACTTTTTGTATCAATATAAAATTTACCTACCTGCTTCGCTAATGCTTCGCAGAAATATTTAGAAAATAGTTCATCTGTAGATGAAACTTCCATTGTAATTATCGATACTTTTTTATCTTTAATGGCAACAATTAAACCAGAATTTGAAAGTTTTTTATAGATTTCTCCTAAAATACTATCTTTTGCCCTAGTAAATTCTTGTCGCTGTTGATTTGGTAAAAACTGAATGCTTTTTAATTGAGGCTTTTCATTCCAATTTTCTCTCCATTCATTGTTTTGAATATACATCTCTGCCAAAGAAATTGTTTTACCATTTATTACAACAGGACTCAGCAACGTCTTTTCAACCATTGCTCTTGATTTAAAAAGTTCTGTTAAATTGGTCGCTGTAAATATACCTCCAGCACTCCCTCCTAAATCAAGTCCCAATGTACTTGCGAGTCCTAAAGCACCACCAATACCTCCTCCTTTTTCATCCTCTAAAGCAAAAGATAATGTCGCTTTGTATGTAGGTTTTTTAATTATAGAGTATATTACACCTAAAGAAGCTCCAATGATTCCTACTATTAAAATAATTTTCCATTTAGAAAGCAAATATGCATACCAATCCGATGCAATCGATAATAATTCTTTTAGTGAAATTTCGTCGTTATCTATAGTTTTATTCATTCTAAAATTATTTAAAAGCTGTTACAATCAATAATGCTAGACTAGTCAATACGCTTCCTATACTTACCCATTCTCCTGTGCTCATCTTTTTAGTTTCAGGTTTTTCAGGAACAACTATCTGTGAATCTGGCTCTACGTTTGGATAAAATCTAAAAAACAAGAATGATTTTGTTACATCAGCTTTTCCATTTGGATAAATAATGTAGGCTTTTTTCTTCCAACCTTTACTATCAACTCCTCCAACAGAATTAATATAATATTTAAAGCCTTTTCCACTTCGATATGGAATTTCAGATGTTAACAATACGTTTCCTGTTACTTTTACCCCTTCATTATAAACTGCAACCTCAATTTCATCACCAGGAATAGTGTCACGTTGGAATAATGATTTTTATTCTTTACTATTTTTTCCCAGTTAATTGGAATTGTCGAAAACTTTAATTCATTTTCAAGTTTATTTATTAATTTATTATTTAGCGTATCCGTTTTTAAATTCAAATCAACACTTTTTAATTTTTCAATTTGATCTTCCTTAATTGGTCTAAGAATTTTCATCCCCTCCAAATTGGCCACAGAGGTAAGTCCGCCAGCTCTCATTACAACATTATAAACAGTTTCTTTTTTATTTGCTAAAACATATTTCCCAGGATATGTAACAGCTCCTTTTATAACTACCATTTGCGGTTTTTCATAAACAGCTATTCTTCGAATATTAACTACATCAAAAGGTTTTAAAATAAAATTCTTGGCTTGTTCATTATTATCTGCGGTAATTTCAAATTGGACTAATTCAATACGTTTTGGATCTGAATCATCGATAAAGTCAGACTTTATCATTCTAGCAATTTCAACTCTTTTAGATGCTGACCCTGTCAAACCGCCAACTTGCACAATTAAATCGTTAAGAGTCAAATTTTCTAAATAATCATATTCTCCTGGATTTTTTACTTCTCCATCAATAGTAACTTTATATTCTTCTCTAAAATCTAAAATAGAATAAACAGTAACTATGTCTTCTCTTTTAATTCAATATCTGCATTTAAATCGCCAGACAATGCAGAATCTAGATCTACATTAATAATCTCTGTCGTTAGGTCATTTTTTAGACGAACTATTCTTGCTCTTTTACTATAGGCATCTTCTTTCAGTCCCTCAGCTCTAGTAATAAGATCAGACACTCGCATCCCCTCAGTAAAAGAATAATAATCTGGTCTAAAAACAGCACCTTCTATTTTAATTCTATTTTCAAAACGATTTAAAATTTTTGTAATCCTGAAAACATCTCCTGATTGAGGAAGATATGAATTATATTCGCTTTCATTTATATCATGCACTTTAAATTCTTTGCCCGTTTTTTGTAATACATTTACTGAAGCTGTATAAGCAAATTCATTGAAACCTGAAGCAAAATTTAATAAATCGGAAAAAGTTTCTCCTTTCTTCATTTCAAAAATACCGGGACGCTTAACTTCTCCTTCTACAGTAACTCGCTGACTATATGCTGGAATTCTTATTACATCATTTTCTTTTAGAGTAACATTGTCAGATTGATCTCCTTTTACTAAAAATCTATAGATATCAATATTCTTATATACTTTATTATTTCTAATTAATTCAATATTTCTATAACTTCCATTTTTTCCTGGACCACCCGCTAAATGTAGAGCGTTATAAACTGTAGCTAGAGAAGAAATTGAGTAATTTCCAGGTTGTTTACCTCCTACTATAGTTAT
The DNA here is from genome assembly GCF_029625315.1 of Flavobacterium ginsengisoli. Classification (NCBI taxonomy): domain Bacteria; kingdom Pseudomonadati; phylum Bacteroidota; class Flavobacteriia; order Flavobacteriales; family Flavobacteriaceae; genus Flavobacterium; species Flavobacterium ginsengisoli. The sequence goes on along the minus strand of NZ_CP121110.1, from coordinate 4,298,413 downwards.
TTTGATTGTTCTTATTTGACTTAAGCTAACGCTTACCTGAGATTGCCCAGAACGAACAGTACTATATACTTTTGCAATAGCGACTTTTATTTTTAGTAGCGACTTCAATAGACATTCCAGATACTGAAATCTGTCCCACATATTGAATAGCAACTTTCCCTTCAAGAGAGACTGGTATTGACGCATTGTACTCTTGAACACCATAAACACTTACTTGCAATTCGTCGCCTGGTCCTAATACATAATTTACAGGAGTTGCCATTTTTAAATCAGGCTCAAAATTTAACGTAGGATTATCAAACAATTCGGAACCAAAAATTAAAACATTTGCAGAGTCTTTAACCTTTTCATTTTTAATTTTATCTTGTTTTCTTCCAAATTCAACCTTATCTTCTTGTTTTTTTGGTTTTTCGTCAATACCCTTGTTTTGTTTTGCTAAATACTCGTTAAGTTTGGTTTTCAATTTATCGTATTCAGTCTGGCTCATTCCTCTTGATAGGGCCATTGGCTCAACTTGTTCTATTGTAGTATTGTTACTTTTAAGTTGTGTACTAATTTTAGACAAGTCATCATCAGATAAATAATCAACTTTAATTGTACTTAAGTCTTTACTTTTTAAAATATCTTGTGCTTTAACATTATATGAAAATAGAAAAGTAAAAAACAAAATAAGAACGTATATTATTTTTTTCATGTTGATTTTATTTAATCTTAAAAAATAAATTTAAGTAAGAATAATTTAATTTATGAGTATTGTTTTTTGTAGTATTCTTTATATGTGCCAGATGTAACATTCTGTAACCATTCTTCATTATTTAGGTACCAATTGATTGTTCTTTCTAAGCCTTCTTCAAAAGTTACAGATGGTTTCCATCCAAGTTCTATATTTATTTTAGAAGCATCAATAGCATATCTCAAATCATGACCTGGTCTGTCTTTTACATAGGTAATCAATTCCCTAGAAGTACCTTTGGCTCTTCCTAATTTTTCATCCATAATTTGACAAAGTAATTTTACCAAATCTATATTTTTCCATTCGTTGAAACCGCCAATATTATATGTTTCATGATTTTTTCCCTTATGAAAAACTAAATCTATTGCAGCAACATGATCTTCAACAAATAACCAATCTCTTGTATAATTTCCATCGCCATAAACAGGTAAAGGTTTATTATTTATAATATTATTAATAAATAAAGGAATTAATTTTTCTGGAAAATGATACGATCCATAATTATTTGAGCAATTAGTTAAAACATAAGGCAAACCATAAGTTTCACCATAAGCTCTAACAAAATGATCTGAACTTGCCTTTGAAGCAGAATAAGGAGAATTAGGATTGTAAGGTGTTGTTTCTGTAAATAATCCTTCTTCTCCTAAAGTTCCGTAAACTTCATCTGTACTAATATGATAGAATCTTTTATTATCAAAATTATTCTTCCATTGATTTTTAGTCGCATTTAACAAATTCATTGTGCCAATAACGTTTGTTTTTACAAATGCTAAGGGATCTTCTATTGAACGATCTACATGAGATTCTGCCGCTAAATGTAAAACGCCATCAAAATTATGTAGAGAAAATAGTTCGTTTATAAAAGCTTCATCTACAATATCTCCCTTAATAAAATTATAGTTAGGCTTATTTTCAATATCTTTAATGTTTTCCAGATTTCCAGCATATGTCAAGGCATCCAAATTATAAATTTGATATTCTGGATATTTATTTACAAAACGTCTCACTACATGTGATCCTATAAATCCTGCACCGCCAGTTATAAGAATTTTTTTCATTTTATATTTTTGATTTCTTTATTTTAATAATTCCGAATTTTGTCTTTCTAATTCGTTGTATATATCTTTTACATCTTGCGAATTTTCTTTTTGCAAAATTAAATTAGCAGATTCTGTATGCACAAAAATGGTATTTCTTAATCCTAAGAAAGTAGTATGGCTGTCACATCCAATAACCATATTTCCGTTTGAATCTATTGGATGACCTTTTGAAACAAGATATTCATATACTGACTCAAAAGAGCCCAAATCCGACCATGAAAAAGAAGCTGGCACTACTTTTATTTTTTTGCTTCGTTCCATTACAGCATAATCAATACTTATAGATGGAATTTGCAATGATAAATCTAAATCCAAAAATCCTTCTTTAGATGCCTCCCAAACTATTTTAGATTTTTCATAAACATCCGGCTGAAATTGTTTTAATTCATTCAACAAAACATCTGCTTTAAAACAAAACATTCCACTGTTCCAAAGGAAATTACCTCTTGAGATAAACTCCTTCGCCGTGGTTTCATTTGGTTTTTCACGAAATGATAATACTTCATCACCTTTGGATTCTATATAACCATAGCCTGTTTCTGGTTTTGTTGGAATGATTCCAAAAGTAACTATAAATCCGTCATTAGCTTTTGAAATTGCTTCTTGAATTGCTGCATTATAATCCTCCATTTTATCAATAATATGATCAGAAGGGGTAATAATTAGTATATCGTCTGACTTTGAAGCAAAGGCAGCAAAGGCAATAGCCGCAGCAGTATTTCTTGGTGTTGCTTCTACAATATTAATGTACGAAGTTTTAGTTTTTTCCATTACTTTACCGCTTAAATGATGATTGTCAACGTTACCAACAACCATTACTTTATCTGCCAAGTGACTATTACGTTCAACAGTCATTTCAAATAAAGATTTACCTTCAAATATTTCTAGATATTGTTTAGGCTGGCTTTTACGTGAAAGTGGCCATAATCTGCTACCTACACCTCCTGTTAAAACCACATGTACTATTGAATTTTTTGTTTCCATTTTCTCTAAAATAAAAAAAGGTTAGACCTATAATCTATTATCAGCTATAGTCCCTAAGACTCCTTTAACATCATATAATAAACTATTCTTTTTTTGCAGTTTAGCAAAATCTAATTCTAAAAATTCAGAATGTGAAACTCCTAGAACTATAGCGTCAAATTTATTATCTGGAATAGAGTTAAATGTTACTAAATTGTATTCTTTTATTACATCATGTGCATTTGCAAGGGGATCAAATATACTCACCAATATTCCGTATTCTTTCAAAGCTCTTACCACGTCAACAATTTTAGTATTTCTTACATCTGGGCAATTCTCTTTAAAAGTAATGCCCAGCATTAATAATTCAGCGCCATTAACAGAAATACCTTTTTTATCATCAACTTTACGATTTGCGAAGCGACATATTCCCCCATGCTATCGTTTAAACGTCTTCCTGCTAAAATTATTTCAGGATGATAACCAAATTCTTGCGCTCTCTGTGCTAAATAGTAGGGATCAACACCAATACAGTGTCCACCTACAAGTCCTGGCTTAAAAGGCAAAAAATTCCATTTTGTCGATGCCGCTGCAAGTACCTCTTGGGTATCAATATTCATTAAATTGAATATTTTAGCCAATTCATTAACAAAAGCAATATTAATATCACGCTGAGAGTTTTCAATAACTTTTGTTGCTTCTGCAACTTTTATTGTAGGTGCCAAATGTGTCCCTGCCGTAATTACAGACTTATATAGTTCATCGACTTTTAAACCTATTTCAGTAGTTGAGCCCGAAGTAACTTTTAATATCTTTTCGACTGTGTGTTCTTTGTCACCAGGATTTATCCTTTCTGGAGAATATCCTGCAAAAAAGTCTTCGTTAAATTTTAAGCCTGAAACTTTTTCTAAAACGGGAACACATTGCTCTTCTGTTACTCCCGGATAGACAGTCGATTCATAAATAACGACATCTCCTTTTTTCAAAACTTTTCCAACCGTTTCACTTGATTTATACAAGGGAGTCAAATCAGGTCTATTATTTTTATCGACAGGGGTTGGAACAGTGATTATATAATAATTACATTCTTTAATATCATCTATTGATGTAGTACAATACAATCCTTTTTCTCCATCTAAACTATCTACTAAAACTTCATTTAAGACATCATCTTCTACTTCTAAAGTAGTATCTGTTCCAGATCTTAAAGACTCTACTCGTGATTCATTTATATCAAATCCCACTACTGGGTATTTTGTAGCAAATAATCGAGCTAATGGTAGTCCCACATAACCTAAACCTATAACTGCAATTTTTACTTTAGCTTTCAAATTCATATTTTTTAATTTATTTCTGGTCAATAAAACTCATGGCTTCGCCGTTCTCAGTCACAAAATTCTGACTCAGATACCTAAATTAATCATTTTCGGCAAATATAACATAATAAGTCTAGTTATTCAATACGGTTTCCCGTAATACTTACAAAACGAATTACTAAAAAAAAACTAATTTTTCCAACAATCTATTAATCAGACTGTAAATAAATACATAATAAAAAACAGAAGAAAAAAATCATAAAATGACTTTCTCTTCTGTTGCATCTTAATTTTTTAAATCATTTATACTTTATCTTCAAAACACATCCTAATGTTTCTAGCACTAGCACATAATAATTACTAGATACCTGCTGAACTATTGCATTCTGATTGCTAAATACGCCTGATTCTAATTTGATTTTATCTCCAACCTGAATACTAGAAATTGAAATATCACTTAGGTTTGGAGCCGTTAAACTCTTTTTAATAATTTCAATCTCTTGATCTTTTACAATTGCGGGTTTTCCCAACCAAAATAGGTACCTAACTACTCCCTGAACTTGAAAGACTAAATTACGATCTGAATCAGCTAATTGAACAAAAACATAGGAACTAAAAAGAGGTGTTTCAACTTTTTTCTTACGATCTGACCATTGCTTTACTTGTGTTACTAATGGACAATAACACTCTATTCCCTGTTGAATAAGTCTATCTGCAACTTTCTTTTCCCATTTAGGTTTTGTATAAACTACGTACCAATTCATTTTTTTTATTTATGATGACGCAGTTTTTACTACTTCATTTTACAATAATCACAAAACCAATTTATGATCCTATACCATTATAAACGAATCCAATTGATTCTAATTGTTTAGCATTTAAAATATTTCTTCCATCGAATATAAAAGCTGGTTTATGCATCGAATCATAAATCTTCTTCCAATCGTACATCGTAAATTCATCCCATTCAGTTAAAATTGCAATTGCATGCGCATCTTTACATGCTTCATAGGCATTATCAAACACATTTAATGCACTTCTATTTTCTTCACCTGTTCTTGTTTCTAAATAATCTAAATCACTTAACATCTTGTTTTTAGAAACTTTAGGATCGTAAACTGAAATTTTTGCTTGCTCGTTTATTAAATCGTCAGCAACATAAATTGCTTGCAGATTCTCTTGTATCGTTTGTATCTTTTTTGAAGGCCCAACCCAAAAAGGCAATTTTCTTATCAGCTACTGTATTATATAATGTCTGAACAATTTTATTTGAAAATCTTCTTTTTGATGATCGTTCATAATAATTACTTGTTCCCAATAATCTGCAACTTCATTTAATCCATATGATTTTGCGATATAAACTAAATTTAGAATGTCTTTTTGAAAACAAGAACCTCCAAATCCTACAGAAGCTTTTAAGAATTTTGGCCCTATTCTGCTATCCATACCAATTGCTTTCGCAACTTCATTTACGTCTGCACCTGTTTTCTCACAAAGCTCTGACATTGCATTGATTGAAGAAATTCGTTGTGCTAAAAATGCATTTGCTGTAAGTTTAGATAATTCTGAAGACCAAACATTTGTTGTCAAAATTCTATCTTTACTTACCCAATTTGCATAGACATCAACTAATGAATTAATTGCTTCTTCTCCTTCTTGATTTGTGTCTCCACCAATTAAAATTCGATCTGGATTTAACAAATCGGCGACCGCAGTTCCTTCTGCCAAAAATTCTGGATTAGATAAAATTTGAAATTGAACACCATTCCCTGTATTATCCAATATACTTTTAATTGCTTCAGCCGTTCTAACAGGCAAAGTCGATTTTTCAACTACAATTTTATTTTGTTTGGCAACTCTTGCAATTTGCCTTGCACACAATTCAATATACTTTAAATCAGCAGCCATCCCTTTTCCTTTTCCATAAGTCTTAGTTGGAGTATTTACTGAAATAAATATCATTTGAGCCTCATCTATTGCTTTATCAACATCAGTAGAGAAAAATAGATTTCTACCTCTTGCTTCAGATACAATTTCAGAAAGACCAGGTTCATATATTGGAATATTTTCAGGGTTCGGATCGTTCCAATCTGCTATCCTTTGTTCATTTAAATCAACAACTGTAACCTGAATATGTGGACATTTTTGAGCAATAACCGCCATTGTAGGTCCACCAACATATCCTGCACCAATGCGACAAATTTTTGTAATTTTCATTTGATCTATTTTATCTTGATCTTAAGTTTATTTTAAATTATGCCAATACCATTCAACAGCTTCTTTTAATCCGTCTTGCAAAGAATATTTTGGATTATAACCCAGATTTCTTTTTGCTTTTTCGATGCTTGCTAAAGAATGAGGGATATCTCCCGCTCTATTTTCGCCGTAAATAACTGGCACATCCTTTATTTTTGGATCAAAGTCTGATAAAAACTTTTTTAAATAGCCAACTAAGTCATTTAATGTATTTCTATCTCCAAATGCTGTATTATAAACAGTATTAACAGCCTCTGGATTTTGACAAGTCATAGCCAACTCATTCATTTGTATAACATTATCGATATAAGTAAAATCGCGTGAATAATTTCCATCGCCGTTAATTACGGGACTTTCATGATTCATAAATTGTTTTACAAACTTTGGAATTACAGCTGCATATGCTCCGTTAGGATCTTGTTTTCTTCCAAAAACATTAAAATAACGAAGTCCGATTGTTTCTAACCCATATGTTTTACTAAAAATCTCTGCGTACAATTCGTTTACATATTTTGTAATTGCATAAGGAGACAATGGTTTTCCTATAACATTTTCTACCTTTGGCAATCCTTGAGAATCTCCGTAAGTCGACGAACTTGCTGCATATACAAATCGTTTTACTTTAGCATCTCGTGCAGCAGTAAGCATATTTAAAAACCCAGAAACATTTACATCATTTGTAGTAATCGGATCTTTGATTGATCGAGGCACAGAACCTAAAGCTGCCTGATGTAAAACGTAATCTACTCCTTGAACCGCCAAATTACAATCTGTTAAACTTCTAATATCAGCCTCAATTAATTTAAAATCAGGATTATCTAAAAAATCTTTTAAATTATGACGATGACCTGTAGAAAAATTGTCTAGACAAACAATCTTATAACCTAAGTCTAAAAAATACTCAGTCAAATTTGAGCCAATAAATCCAGCTCCTCCTGTAATCAAGATCGTACTTTTTATCTCATTTTTCATTTGTCAAAATTTAGCTTTTTCTAATTCGATTTACAAACGCTTTCCAAAATCCTTCTTTGATCTCTTCCTCATGATAACCATTCGAATATGCTCCATAACCGTAACCATATCCATAACCTGTACCATATTTTGCCTTATTTTCATAACCATTCAACACAATACTCACGTTACTTAACTCTCCGCGTTTAAGTCTTGTATTCAACAACGTTATCATATCTTTCTTAGTATAATTCTGTCTCACAATATACAATGTCACATCTGCAAATTGAACCAATTCTAATGAATCTGCGACCAAACCAACAGGTGGAGTATCCAAAACTATATAATCATATTTCTGCTTCAATTCGTCAATCAATTCCCTCATACCATCGCTTAAAATTAACTCTGAAGGATTTGGAGGTATTGGACCCGAGAGGATTACATCTAAATTTGGAATAGCTGTCGAATTGGTAATTTCTTCTAAACTATTTTGTTTTATTAGATAGTTGACAACTCCTAAAGGGTTTTTTAATTGAAATTCATCTGCCAACCTTGGTTTTCTTAAATCTAGACCTACAATTACTGTTTTCTTTTCACTTAAAGCAAAAACAGTCGCTATATTTATAGAACAGAAAGTTTTTCCTTCCCCACTAATTGAAGAAGTAATCATTAAAGTTTTTGATCCGGTAAGCTGTTGTTTTTTATATAAAAACTGAAGCGAAGAACGTATTCCTCTAAAAGATTCAGAAAGTGCTGATTTTGGTTTCTCAAAAACCGCCAAACTGCTCGAATTCACATTAAGACCAATTACTCCTAATAAAGGAATTTGAGTTAATTTAGTTATATCCTCAGTATTCTGAATCGAATTATTAATAAAAAAAATCACAAGGATAAAAAGCAAGGGAATTAAAATCCCAATAAACAATGCCAGTATATAATTCATTGAGGTTTTGGGCCCGATCAATCCTCCTCCAATATCTTTTGCGGGATCAATAAAATGAATATCAGATAAATTAGATGCCCTTACAATTTCTGCTTCATTTCTTTTTTGAAGAAATTCAGTATAGATATTGTCATTCAAATCATATTTTCTTTTAATCTTCAATAATTCTTGCTGTTCGGCTGGAAGTTTTTTAACAGTACTTTCGGCTTGACCAATTTTCGCGTTTAATAGCGATAAATCATATATTAAAGTCGCTTTTGCGGTAACAATATTCTCTTGAAGAACATTTTTTACTGCAGCCATTTGATTGTCAAAATCTTTAAATATTTTTTCACTTTTTACTGCATAAGCCATTTCAGATCTTTGTGTAGAAAGTGCAATAAGTTTTGACACATTTGCAACAACATTCGGATCTTCAATTCCTGCAACAGAAGGGGCTGGTAATCTAGAATAATCATCACTACTATTTAAATATGATCTTAATGAATTATAATAAGCTATTTTTCTTGTAACTTGATCTTTTTCAACATCAAAATTCATTATTTTCTCTGAAACTCTAGAACCTCCATCTTCTATTTCATAAATCTTTTTATCTTTTTGAAAAGATTTTAATTCGTTACCCGTTTGCTTAAGTTGTGATTCCATTGCTACTAGTGTACTATCAATAAATCTGATAGTATTCGTAGCAAATTGATTTTTTCCATCAAGTTGTATCTTAATAAGCATTTTAACAGTTGCGTTCAAATAATCAACCATTCTTGCCTTATTAGTACCCTGCATAGACAAAGTCAATAATGACCCACTACTTTTTCCTGAATCTACATTTACACCTCTATAACGAGAGACTGTTCCATCAAAATCATTAAATCTAATAAAGTATTCTTTTCCTTTATAAAAACCTGGATTATCTGTTATTTGAATTTTCCAATTTAAAAATGGAAGATTAACACGTTCTCCGACTTTATATTTTTTAACAAACATTATAGGTTGTACTGACGTATTATTATAAGAATTATTGCTGTAAGTTATTAACGAAACAGAATTAACCTCAAATGGAATCCTTATTTCATACTCGTTTTCATTTAAAAATTTTACACTAATTAATGTATTTACAAGCTGTCCTTTTGTTTTATCAATATCGACATAAAATGGCACAGCTCCATAAGAATCTATTAAATTATATTTTCCTTGTTCTAAATAATCAATATAAAATTGAAGTTTATCTACAACCAACTCATTATGAGACCTTGATTGAAGAATTGTAGAAATACCATTTACTTGATCAGAAACCCCTCCCCAATTGAAAACCAAACTTGTATTTGAGGTAAAAAAAGGATTACTTTCTTCTTTAATAGAAATCATTGTCTGCATTCCGTAAATTTTTTCTTTACGAACGTTTATCTGATAAGCAATTGTAAATGTAATAATCAAACTTATAAGAAACCATTTCCAGTATCCCACAATTTTCAACAGAAACCCTTTAAAATCAAAATGAGAATGATTTTCAAAAATGGCGAAGTCTTTAATGTCTAACATTTTAAAAATCTATTTTTACTTTATAATTAGGTAAACTGTTGTTGCCAAAGATAATAATGTAATTATTGTTCCTATAGATTGTATCCCTGTTTGGCCTGTTCCCCAAGTTTTTTGTCTTAAGGGTTTTACATAGATGTAATCATTTGGCTGTAAATAATAATAAGGTGACTTCATTACATTCACATCAGTAAGATCAATATCATGCATTTGCACACCCGTTGGTGTCTGACGAATTATGGTTACTTCTTTTCTATTACCAACCGTAGTAATATCTCCCGCATTTGCAACAGCATCCAAAATAGTTACATTATCCTTAAATAGTGTTTTTGTTCCTGTCATTCCAACCTCTCCATTAATAGTATATCTAAAACCAGCTAATTTAACTGTAACAAAAATATTAGCTTCGCTCTTAAAATATTCTTCAAGTAATTTCTTTTCAATTTTTACACGAACCTCTTCAAGAGTATAGCCAATTACATTTATTTCTCCCAAAATTGGCATCCTAATATTACCATGATCATCAATTGTAAATCCATCAAAGTATAAACTGGATTCAGTTTTTCCTGCCTGACTACTTTCACCTTCTGTTGTATTAAAAATAGAAACCAATTTTGAATCAATAGCTTTTATATTGATTTTTAAAACATCGTTTACTTGCAATCTATAGGGTTTTGCTTCTACCGCTGCAATTGCTGTTTGTTCTCCTGAATTATTTTTATCTTGAAGGTAAACCAAATCTTTAATTGGAATACATGAGGTAAATAATGCTGAAATTAATAAGAATAGAAAAAAACTTTTTTTGTCATTCGTTCAATTTTATCGCAAATATGGCTTTTCCTTTAATGTTCGGAAAAACCTAACTTTTATTTGGGGTTAAGTTAATTATTTTTAAATGTTTTTTCAAAAGGTACTCTATGCAAGATGCTTCGTCCTAGTGTTATTTCATCTGCATACTCTAATTCATCTCCTACTGATATCCCTCTAGCAATTGTCGAAATTATAATCTTAGTGTCTGCAATCTGTTTATATATATAAAAATTTGTCGTATCCCCTTCCATTGTTGAGCTTAATGCAAAAATAATCTCTGACACATTTCCAGATTTCACTTTTGTTACCAAACTAGAAATATTCAACTGATTAGGACCAACTCCTTCAATAGGCGAAATTTTCCCACCAAGCACATGATATATCCCTTTGAACTGGCCCGTATTTTCAATTGCCATAACATCTCGAATATCTTCTACAATACATATTGTTTCATGATTTCTAACTGGATTAGCGCAAATCTCGCAAATCTTAGTATCAGAAATATTATGGCAACTTTCACAAAACTTAATATCCTCACGCATATTCATCAATGCTTGAGATAAAAAAGCAGTCTGTTCTTTCGGTTGTTTTAGCAAATGAAGAACTAGCCGAAGTGCTGTACGTTTACCTATACCAGGTAATTGCGACATTTCGCCTACTGCTTTTTCAATTAATTTTGATGAAAATTCCATGACGACAAAAGTAATACTTTTAATGGTTTAGCCTACATTACAGCCATTAAATTCAAAGCTTTATGCTATTGCTGTTTTATTACGAAACCCCTTTCTTTTCGAGACTAAAAGAAAAGTAACAAACAATAATTTAGTATTGATTTGTAGTCAACAAAACTAATGTACAAGCTACTTCAACTTGAATATCATTAAGCTCTAATAATTGATACAATTCAGGATTTTCTGTCCCAGGATTAAAGATTACTCTTTTAGGATGCGATTCAATAATGTAATTATAATAATCTCTCTGACGAACAGGATTTAAATATAGAGTAATAGTATCAATATTTTTAACTGGTATTGCTTTAGTTTGAATTTTTACTCCAGCAACTTCGCCAGCTTTTTGACCGATTGCTAATACAGAATGTCCTTTTCCTACCAACATATTTACCGCTTTATAAGAATAACGCTCTGGATTTGTCGACGCTCCTATAACCAATGTTTTTTTACTTTTCATAGTTTTAATTTAGATTGCAAAAGTAATCAAAAAGAACGATTTAACTTTATGCCTTATAAGCCAGAATTGACACCAATAAAAATATTATTATAACATAATTTCACCTAAAAGCATCAAAAAATAACTACATTTACTTCACTAACCAATACAACATGGAATTATTTATTTACTTATTTGTCGCTTTATTCTCGGTACTTAATCCAATCGGAACTGTACCAATTTTTGTTGGACTAACTCAACATGACTCTCAAAAAGAAAGATCCCGAATCTCACTTTGGACGGCCATCAATGTTTTTATCATACTATTGGTTTCTTATTTTATTGGCCAATATGTTCTAACTTTTTTCGGCATTAGCATCGATGCTTTAAGAATTGCTGGCGGAATTGTAATTGTAAACTCTGGCTTTTCTTTGCTATCTGGCAAGTTCAACAAGAAAAGAGGAATCAACAAAAAAATTGAAAATGAAGCCCAGCATAGAAACGATATTGCCCTCACTCCGCTTGCAATTCCAATGCTTGCTGGACCTGGATCAATGTCTCTTTTAATTGCTTTTTACCAAGAGCACCATGAATTAAACGAAATCATAATTTCTTCGTTAGCAATTTTTGCAATTGCAGTAGCTATTTTCGCTATTCTAAAAAGCGCACATTATTTAGCTAGAATATTGGGAGCCTCGGGTATTGTTGCAATTTCTAGAATTGTTGGTTTTATAGTTATTTCAATCGGAATTCAATATATAGTAAGCGCTATAATCAATATTATTAAAGGAAATTTTTAACTAATATCACTCTACGATCCAAAAGAAAAAGGGATGAAATTTAAATAATTTCATCCCTTTTTCTTTTTTCATCTATTCATTTTATTTAAGCTCTTGGCAAGAAAACTTCTGCCATCATACATCTGGCACTTCCTCCACCACAAGCTTCAATTGTATCTAAACTCGAACTTAAAATTTCAGCGTGATTTTCTAATTGCGAAATTTGTTTCGGAGTTAAACTTTGATGTGCCGATGCGCTCATTACAATGTATCTCTTATCATCTTTCCCTCTAACCTCCAGCATATTTCCCGCAAAATTATTCACTTGATCTTCTGTGATTAAAATAACCTCTTTTTTGTCATCTTTTAAGTTATCCAAAACCATTTTGCGTTCTTTTTTATCATCAATAGAATCTGCGCAAATTACAGCAAAAGTTTCACCCAAACACATCATCACATTGGTATGATAAATTAATTTACGTTCACCATCGACGGTTTGAAAAGCTTCAAAAATTACAGGAGCATAATCAAAATCTTCGCAAAATTCTATAAACAATTCTTCATCTGCTCTTGGCGATAATGCGCAATACGCTTTTCCGTTTGCTCTATCTAATAACAAACTTCCTGTTCCTTCTAAGAAAATGCCATCTTCTTCTGCAGAAGTATAATCCATGATATTTGCAATTTCGAATCCTTTTTCTTCCAAAGTATCCAAAATATCTTCCCGACGTTCTTGACGACGATTTTCAGCAAACATTGGATAAAGCGCTACATCTCCGTTTTCATGAAATGAAACCCAATTGTTTGGAAAAATACTATCTGGAGTATCCGTTTCCAAATTATCTTCTACAACAGTTACATCTACTCCAACAGCTCTTAGCTTTTCAACAAAAGCATCAAATTCTTGTTGCGCTTTAGCATTAACCGTACTTGGTAAAAGTCCGTCCAATACTTTTTGATAATAATTATTTACAGCCGTCTGTTCATTCATTCTGAATGCAACTGGGCGAATCATCACGATAGCATTAGTAGTTTGTTTCATTTTTTATTTTTTTGTTTCAAGTTTCAGGTTTCAAGTTTTTCTAGAAGCCTGAAATTTAAAATTGTTTTTTTTAGTCTCTAATTAATGGAAGCGTCGAACATCTTAACAAACCTTCTTGCTTTGAAATTTCAGCATATGGAATTTCTTCAACGATAAAACCATTTTCACGAAGCCAGTTATTTAATCTCGTGAAATTCTTTTCAGAAACTACCACATTTTCATCAATTGAAAACACATTCGAAAACATATTATACATTTCGTTTCTTTCGATATGAAATAGATTTTCTTTCCCAAAAAGTTTCACTAAATAAAGATAATCTGCTTCTTCACGGAAACCTCTTTTATAGATAATTCCTTTGTCTTTTCCTACAGGCTGAAAACAGCAGTCTAGATGTAAAGCATTGTCTCTTGCTTCCAATTTAGATTTTACTAAATCAAATTCCTTTACAATCTTATTAGGGAATAATGATTTAATATAGTTTACACCATGCATATTTGTTCTTGCAGTAATATAATCTTTGTAATCGCTTCCTTTATAAGTTCCGATAAAAATATGATCATTCCAAAGCATCACATCTCCTCCTTCGATATGAACTTCTTCTGGAGGACGAACTACTTTTAATGGATCAATCTGATCAATTACATATTGAATAGCATCTAATTCACGTTCTCTATCTGGAAGAATATTCGATTTTACAAAGATATCATCAATTACAAACCCAATATCCCTAGCAAAAATCTGATTGTAATTTTCAATCATCTCTGGACGATAAACAGTTACATCATATTTCTGAAAAACAGCATTAAAAGCTTCCATTTCAGCAACCATATCTTTTTCTACAGGGTAAGTTCCTGCTTTAATATGTTCCAATGATTTAGGATCATAAGCCTCTTCTATAGTTGGGGTCGGTCCATTATTAACCGCAGAACCCAGAACTACAGCACGAAGTCGAGACGTTTCATTCTTTACATTTAATTGCAACATAACTTTATTGTATTTTGAGCAAATATAAAAAAAGCTTCACAGTTAAGTGAAGCTTTCGTTTTTTATTTATTAGACTTAAACTCTCGTAAAGGATGTCCTGTATAAATTTGTCTTGGTCTTCCGATTGGCTCTTTATTTTCACGCATCTCTTTCCATTGCGCAATCCAACCTGGTAATCTTCCAATTGCAAACATAACAGTAAACATATCTGTTGGAATTCCTAAAGCTCTGTAAATAATTCCAGAATAGAAATCAACGTTTGGATATAAGTTTCTTGATTTGAAGTACTCATCTTCAAGAGTTGCTTTTTCTAATTTTCTTGCAATATCTAAAATCGGATCTTCAACACCTAAAGTCTCTAATACTTCTGTTGCGACTTTTTTGATGATTTTAGCTCTTGGGTCAAAGTTTTTGTAAACTCTGTGTCCGAATCCCATTAAACGGAATGGATCATTTTTATCTTTCGCTTTCGCTAAGAACTTATCTGTATCACCACCGTCTTTATTGATTTCTTCAAGCATTTCAAGTACTGCTTGGTTAGCTCCACCATGAAGTGGCCCCCATAAAGCAGAAACTCCTGCAGAAACTGAAGCAAATAAACCTGCATGAGAAGAACCTACCATTCTTACAGTTGAAGTAGAACAGTTTTGCTCGTGATCTGCATGAAGAATGAATAATTTATCTAAGGCATTTACAATTACAGGATTTGCAGCGTAAGGTCCTGTAGGCAATTTAAACATTAATTGCATAAAGCTTTCTACATAACCCTTTGTATTATCGTAGTAATTTAAAGGATAACCCATAGATTTTCTGTAAGTCCATGTAGCAATCACTAAAAATTTGGCCATTGTTTTACAAATAGCTTCGTACATTTCTTTTTCGTTATCAACATTAACCGCTTTAGGATTAAAAGCCGTTAAAGCGCTCGTTAGAGCAGATAACACTCCCATTGGATGAGCCGTTTTAGGGAAACCGTCAATGATATTTTTCATTTCTTCGTTTACCAAAGAATGTTTTTTAATACCATTTTCAAAATCTTCTAATTGTTTAGCTGTAGGTAATTCACCGAAAATCAAAAGATATGATACTTCTAAGAAACTGGCTTTTTCAGCAAGGTCTTCAATAGAATATCCTCTGTAACGTAAAATTCCTTCTTCTCCGTCTAGGAAAGTGATTTCACTTGTACAAGATCCTGAATTTTTATAACCTGGATCAAGGGTAATATAACCTGTTAAATCACGTAATTTGTTGATATCGATAGCTGATTCGTTTTCACTCCCTGTGATTACCGGAAGTTCAACCTTTTTACCATCTATTTCTAATGTAGCTATTTTTGACATAATATACTGGAAATAATTCTTTAAATAATAATTTATCAAATCTAATGAATTTAAGACTAATTTAAAAAAGAATACTGCTATGAATTTGTTAAAAGTCCAAAAAAAAACCATCCGCCGCGGCGGATGGTTTTTTCCAATATATAATTTCAGAAATTATTTGATTTTAAAAGCATTTAAACCAGGAAAATAAGCAGTATTTCCAAGCTCTTCTTCAATTCTCAATAATTGGTTGTATTTAGCCATACGATCTGAACGAGAAGCAGAACCAGTTTTAATTTGACCACAGTTTAAAGCCACAGCTAAGTCTGCAATTGTATTATCTTCTGTTTCTCCAGAACGGTGAGACATTACTGAAGTATACCCAGCATTTTTAGCCATGTTTACTGCAGCGATAGTTTCTGTTAAAGTTCCAATTTGGTTTACTTTTACTAAGATTGAGTTAGCAATTCCTTTTTCGATACCAGTTGATAAACGAGCAACGTTAGTTACGAACAAATCATCACCTACTAATTGTACTTTATCTCCAATTTTTTCAGTTAAAGCTTTCCATCCATCCCAATCATCTTCGTACATACCGTCCTCGATAGAGATAATTGGATATTTAGCAGCAAGTTCAGCTAAGTATTGAGCTTGTTCTTCAGAAGTTCTGATTTTTCCAGTTTCTCCTTCAAATTTAGTGTAATCGTATTTTCCGTTTACATAAAACTCAGAAGCAGCACAATCAAGAGCAATCATAATTTCGTCTCCGAAAGAATATCCTGCTTTTTCAACAGCTAATTTGATAGTATCTAAAGCGTCCTCAGTTCCACCAGCTAAATTTGGAGCAAAACCTCCTTCATCACCAACAGCAGTACTTAAACCTCTATCATGTAATACTTTTTCAAGTTGTGGAAAATTTCAGTTCCCATTTGCATTGCATGTGTAAAAGAAGTCGCTTTTACTGGGAAAATCATAAACTCTTGGAATGCGATCGGCGCATCAGAGTGAGAACCTCCATTGATGATGTTCATCATTGGAACCGGTAACGTATTAGCAGAAACACCACCTACGTATCTGTATAATGGCAAGCCAAGTTCATTAGCAGCAGCTTTAGCAGCAGACCAAAGAAACCCCTAAAATAGCATTAGCTCCTAATTTAGATTTATTTGGAGTACCATCTAAATCAATCATTAATTGGTCAATTGTGTTTTGTTCGAAAACAGAAGTCCCAACTAATTCTTCAGCAATAATAGTATTTACATTATTCACTGCATTCAAAACACCTTTACCTAGGTAAGCTTTACCTCCATCACGTAATTCAACAGCTTCGTGCTCTCCTGTAGATGCTCCAGATGGAACAGCAGCTCTACCTAAAACTCCATTTTCAGTTACTACATCAACTTCAATAGTTGGGTTACCTCTAGAATCAAGAATTTGTCTTGCGTGAACTTTAATTATAATACTCATTATTTTTGTTTTTTATTAATAAATTATATTTTTTTTCGAAATTATAAAAATATTTAATACTATAAACGCATTTTAGACATTAAACACCTTTATTTATTAACTACATCGTTTTAGACCTTACTACTTTTAATATTCTCTACGAATTGGTCAAACAAATATGACGAATCGTGTGGTCCTGGACTAGCCTCTGGGTGATATTGAACTGAAAAACAATTTTTATTCTTCATTCTCATTCCCGCAACAGTTCCATCATTTAAGTGAACATGAGTTATTTCAAGCTCTGGATGATTCTCTAATTGTTCTCTCTTAACAGCAAATCCGTGATTTTGAGAAGTTATTTCGCCTTTACCTGTGATGATATTTTTAACCGGGTGATTAATTCCACGGTGTCCATTAAACATCTTATAGGTTTCAACACCATTTGCCAAACCGATTACCTGATGTCCTAAACAGATTCCGAACAAAGGCTTGTTATCTGCTAATATTTCCTTTGCTACTTGAATCGCTCCAAACAATGGATCTGGATCCCCTGGCCCATTTGACAAGAAATATCCATCTGGATTAAACTCAGTCATATCTTTATAAGTTGAATCAAATGGATATACTTTAATATAACAATCTCTTTTAGCAAGGTTTCTTAAAATGTTCTTTTTAATTCCTAGATCTAAAGCTGAGATTTTATAAGTTGCATTTTCATCTCCGAAGAAATATGGTTCTTTAGTAGAAACCTTAGAAGCTAATTCTAAACCTTCCATATTTGGAACATTCGCCAATTCTTTCTTTAAATCTTCAACTGGAGTTCCATCTGTGCAAATTACAGCATTCATCGCTCCATTGTCACGAATGTAACTTACAAGTGCACGAGTATCAACATCAGAAATACAGATTAAATTTTGTTTAGCAAAATAATCTTCCAAGCTTCCTGAAGCATTCTCTCTAGAATAATTAAAACTAAAGTTTTTACAAACTAAACCGGCAATTTTAATACTATCAGATTCAACTTCAGAATCATTAACACCATAGTTTCCGATATGTGTATTTGTAGCAACCATAATTTGACCGAAATAAGAAGGATCAGTAAAAATTTCCTGATACCCTGTCATTCCAGTATTAAAACAAACTTCACCGAAAGTTTTACCGCTAATTCCGATAGATTTTCCGTGAAAGATTGTTCCATCACTAAGTAATAAGATGGCGCTTTGTCGTGTTGTGTATTTCATTATTTAATTTGAATTGTTTTTTTAATCAAGATATAAAACCAATATAAAGGTTTTAAGTGTAATTAGATATTTTGCAAATTTACTTCTTTAAAATAGCCCTTCCAAGATTTTTTAAAACTTTCATTCGTAAAAATAAAACCTATCATTTTAAATAAGTTACATTTCTTCCGTTTCAAAAAAATCAAAAAAAAGGATAAACTAAAAATTAGTTTATCCTTGATTTCTATAGAATGATTACTTTCATAATTATTCAGAAGCTTCAGTAGTCGTTTCTGTTTCAGCAGCAGGAGCTTCTGGAGCAGCAGTTTCAGCTTTTTTAGCTTTACCACCACGACGGCTTTTAGCTTTTTTAACTTCTTTTTTACCTCCGTTGTAAAGTTCATTGAAGTCAACAAGTTCGATCATCGCCATATCAGCGTTATCTCCCAAACGATTTCCAACTTTAATGATACGAGTGTATCCTCCTGGACGGTCACCTACTTTAGCGACCACATCTCTGAACAAATCAGTTACAGCGTATTTGTTACGTAAGTAAGCAAAAACAATACGACGATTGTGAGTCGTATCTTCTTTTGATTTAGTGATTAAAGGCTCAACGAATTGTTTAAGCGCTTTAGCTTTAGCAACAGTAGTGTTAATACGTTTGTGCTCGATAAGAGAACAAGCCATATTAGCCAACATAGCTTTTCTATGTCCAGTCTGTCTGCTTAAGTGGTTGAATTTTTTTCCGTGTCTCATGACGTGTTTTTTTTATCTTCATCTTGCTACAATCCACTATGGAGAGCAAAATATGAAGTAAATTATTCTTTATCTAATTTGTATTTAGCTAAATCCATTCCGAAAGTCAAATTTTTAACTGCAACAAGTTCATCAAGTTCAGTTAAAGATTTTTTACCGAAATTACGGAATTTCATTAGGTCATTTTTATTGAACGATACTAAATCACCAAGTGTATCAACTTCAGCCGCTTTCAAGCAATTTAATGCTCTCACAGATAAATCCATATCAACAAGCTTAGTTTTAAGCAATTGTCTCATATGCAATGACTCTTCATCATACGATTCTGTTTGTGCAATTTCGTCAGCCTCAAGTGTAATTCTTTCGTCAGAAAACAACATGAAATGGTGAATTAAAACTTTAGCGACTTCAGTAAGAGCATCTTTAGGATTAATAGATCCATCAGTTTTAATTTCAAAAACTAATTTTTCATAATCTGTTTTTTGCTCTACACGGAAATTTTCGATTGCATATTTTACATTTTTTACCGGAGTAAAAATAGAATCTGTAAAAATTGTTCCAATTGCAGGCATTCTGTTTTTTGTTCTCTTCAGCAGGAACGTATCCTCTACCTTTCTCGATTGTTAAATCGAAGTTCAATTTGATTTTAGAATCTAAATTACAGATAACAAGGTCTGGATTCAAAACTTGAAAACCTGAGATAAATTTTTGAAAATCACCTGCTGTTAGTTGATCTTTACCAGAAACAGAAATAGTAACTGATTCATTATCTATATCTTCGATCTGACGTTTGAAACGTACTTGTTTTAGATTAAGGATAATTTCGGTAACATCCTCTACAACACCTGAAATAGTAGAAAACTCATGATCTACACCTTCGATACGAACAGATGTAATTGCATAACCTTCTAACGCTGAAAGCAAAACTCTTCTAAGTGCATTACCAACTGTCAATCCGTAACCAGGTTCTAAAGGTCTAAACTCAAATTTACCTTCAAAATCGGTTGAATCGATCATGATAACTTTATCGGGCTTTTGAAAATTAAATATTGCCATAAATTTCGACTAAGTCAATTATTATTTGTTGTACAACTCTACGATTAATTGTTCTTTAATGTTTTCTGGAATTTGAAGTCTTGCAGGAACAGAAACAAAAGTTCCTTCTTTAAGATCATTGTTCCAAGTAATCCATTCATAAACATGACTTGAATTTGATAAAGAACGTTCGATAGCTTCTAAAGATTTAGATTTTTCACGAACTGCAACTTTATCACCAGGCTTAAGGTGGTAAGAAGGAATATTAACAACCTCTCCATTTACAGTAATGTGTCTGTGAGAAACGATTTGACGCGCACCTCTTCTAGATGGAGCAATTCCCATTCTAAAAACAACATTATCTAATCTTGCTTCGCATAATTGTAATAAAACTTCACCAGTAACCCCTTTAGTTGCTGATGCTTTTTCGAATAAATTTCTGAATTGTTTTTCTAAAATTCCATAAGAATATTTAGCTTTTTGCTTTTCCATTAATTGAACAGCGTACTCAGATTTTTTTCCTCTTTTTTTAGCCATCCCGTGTTGTCCAGGTGGGTAATTTCTTTTTCGAAAGATTTATCATCTCCGAAGATTGCCTCGCCAAATTTACGAGCGATTTTGGTTTTAGGACCAGTATATCTTGCCATTTTAAAAAAAATTTAAGGTAGAAATTATGAATTCAGGTCTAATCCTTCGATAATCTATGTTCTACCTTGGTTATACTATAAAAATAAAAAATTAAACTCTACGTCTTTTTGGAGGACGACATCCGTTGTGTGGCATTGGAGTAACATCAATAATTTCAGTAACTTCAATTCCACCGTTATGAATAGAACGGATAGCAGACTCACGTCCGTTACCTGGTCCTTTTACATAAACTTTCACTTTTTTAAGTCCTGCCTCAAGTGCTACTTTAGCGCAATCTTCCGCTGCCATTTGAGCTGCATAAGGAGTGTTCTTTTTAGAACCTCTGAAACCCATTTTACCAGCTGAAGACCAAGAGATAACTTCACCTTTCTTATTAGTCAAAGAAATAATAATGTTATTAAAAGTGGCAGAAATATGAGCCTCACCCGTTGATTCAACGATAACTTTACGTTTTTTTGCAGTTGCTTTAGCCATATTACTTATTATTTAGTTGCTTTTTTCTTGTTAGCAACAGTTTTTCTTTTACCTTTTCTTGTTCTTGAGTTGTTTTTAGTTCTTTGTCCTCTTAATGGAAGACCAGATCTATGACGAATACCTCTGTAACATCCAATATCCATTAAACGCTTAATGTTTAAAGAAATTTCAGAACGTAATTCTCCTTCAATTTTGTAAAATGAAACAGCTTCACGAATCGCTCCGATCTCATCATCATTCCAATCTTGAACTTTTTTATCTTGGCTAACTTGAGCTTTTTCTAAAATCTCAATAGCTCTACTTTTTCCTAATCCGAAAATATAGGTAAGTGCGATAACACCTCTTTTGTTTTTTGGGATATCTACCCCTGCTATTCTTGCCATAATTATCCTTGTCTTTGTTTAAATCTAGGATTCTTTTTGTTTATTACGTACAGTCTCCCTTTTCTACGCACGATAATGCACTCGGCACTTCTCTTTTTACTGATGCTCTAACTTTCATAGTGAATATCCTTTAATATCGATAAGTAATTCTTGCTTTTGACAAATCATAAGGACTCATTTCTAGTTTCACTTTATCACCAGGTAATAACTTGATGTAATGCATTCGCATTTTTCCAGAAATATGAGCAATTACAATATGTCCATTTTCTAACTCTACACGGAACATCGCATTTGACAATGCTTCAATGATTGATCCGTCTTGTTCTATTGCTGATTGTTTTGCCATAAATATATTAAGCTACCGCTTTTCTATTTTTACCAGTCTTCATTAAACCATCATAATGTTTATTTAACAAGTATGAATTGATCTGCTGAATAGTATCTATTGCAACACCAACCATAATTATTAATGAGGTACCTCCAAAAAACATTGCCCAAGATTGTTGTACATCCATAATACTTACAACAATAGCTGGGAACACAGCAATCAAAGCAAGGAATAAAGATCCTGGGAAAGTTATTAAAGACATCACTTTATCAAGGAAATCAGAAGTTTCTGCTCCTGGACGTACGCCTGGAATAAAACCACCGCTTCTTTTTAAATCATCAGCCATTTTGTTAGTAGGAACGGTGATTGCAGTATAAAAGAATGTAAATACAATAATTAAAGTTGCAAAAACAAAATTATACCAGAAACCAAACATATTACTAAATGCACCAACAATAGATTGTGATGTATCTGATTTAGACAATCCAGCCACTGCTGCAGGGATAAACATAATTGCTTGCGCAAAAATAATTGGCATTACTCCAGAAGCATTAAGCTTTAGAGGAATCCATTGTCTATTACCTCCTGCCAAATCTTGTTCGTAATCTCCAGTTGTTGTACGACGAGCGTATTGTACTGGAATTTTACGTACTGCCATTGTAAGCAATACACAAGAAATGATAACTAATAGCCACACAATAATTTCAATAACTAATAACATTGGACCTCCATTGTTATTGGTAACACGTGTTGTAAACTCTTGAATAAAAGCTTGCGGTAAACGTGCTAAAATACCAACCATAATTAACAATGAAATACCATTTCCAATACCTTTATCTGTAATTTTCTCACCAAGCCACATAGCAAAAATTGTACCTGTAACTAAAATGATAACTGACGAGAACAAAAATTCAGGTGAATTAAAGCCTAGCAAAAATGCATTACTAGGCAATGTTCTGTATAAATTATAGATATAAGTTGGACCTTGAACCAATGTGATAGCGATTGTCAACCAACGAGTGATTTGATTAATCTTTTTTCTACCACTTTCCCCATCATTTTGAAGTTTTTGTAAATATGGAATCGCAATTCCCATTAACTGAACAACAATAGACGCAGAAATATAAGGCATGATACCTAAGGCAAATACTGAAGCCTTAGAGAAAGCACCCGGTGAACATGTCTAGAATAGACCCTAGACCATTTTTAGTTTGTCCCGCTAAACCAGTCAATTGCGTTGCGTCAATTCCAGGAAGCGTAACGTGTGCTCCAAAACGATATACTAAAAGTAATCCTAAAGTAATTAAGATTCTATTCTTTAGTTCTTCGATTTTCCAAACATTACTTATTGATTCAATAAATTTCTTCATCTTAATAGATAAGTTATATAGTTACAGCTTCTCCACCAGCAGCTTCAATAGCAGCTTTAGCAGTAGCAGTAAATTTGTGGGCAGTTACTTTTAATTTTGCTTTCAATTCTCCTCTACCTAAAATCTTAACGATTTCATTTTTAGTAGCTAGACGATTTGCTACGAACTCTGTCATAGAAACAGAATCAGTAATTGCACCGTTATCAACTAATAATTGAAGAGTATCTAAATTAACACCTTCGTATTCTTTACGATTGATGTTTTTGAAACCAAACTTAGGTACACGTCTTTGAAGTGGCATCTGCCCTCCTTCAAAACCAATCTTTTTAGAATAACCAGAACGAGATTTTGCTCCTTTGTGTCCACGTGCAGCGGTACCACCTTTTCCAGAACCTTCTCCTCTACCTAATCTTTTATTTTGATTGTGTGTAGATCCCTCAGCAGGTTGTAAGTTACTTAAATTCATAACAGTATTTGTTATTTAGCTTCTTCAACAGAAACTAAGTGTTTAACTTTGTTTATCATCCCAAGGATAGCAGGATTTGACTCATGCTCCACAACTTGTCCAATTTTACGTAGACCTAAAGCTTCTAAACCTCTCTTTTGAGAAAGAGGGCAGTTGATTTTGCTTCTTACTTGTTTTACTAATAATTTAGCCATAATTTCCTAATTAACCTTTAAAAACTTTCTCTAAAGAAACACCTCTTTGTTTTGCAACAGTATGAGCGCTTCTCATTTGCAATAAAGCATCAAAAGTTGCTTTTACTACGTTATGTGGATTTGACGATCCTTGAGATTTAGACAATACATCGTGAATACCTACTGACTCAAGAACTGAACGAACAGCTCCACCAGCAATAACCCCAGTACCATGAGATGCTGGAATTAAGAATACACGTGCACCACCAAATTTACCTTTTTGTTCGTGAGGAACAGATTGTCCATTCAAAGGAATTCTAACTAAATTTTTCTTAGCATCTTCTACTGCTTTCGCAATTGCTTCAGAAACGTCTTTAGATTTTCCTAATCCGTGACCAACTACTCCATTTTCATCACCTACAACTACAATAGCAGAAAAACCAAAAGCTCTACCTCCTTTTGTAACTTTAGTAACACGATTAACACTAACTAGACGATCTTTTAATTCAAGACCACTAGGTTTTACCAATTCTACATTTTTGTATTTAGACATAATATATTAGAATTTAAGTCCAGCGGCTCTTGCGCCTTCTGCTAATGATTTAATACGACCGTGATACAAATACCCACCTCTATCGAAAGTGATAGTATCAATCCCGGCTTTTAACGCTTTCTCCGCAACTAGTTTTCCAACAGCAGCAGCTACTTCAACGTTAGTACCTTTTCCTATTTCTTTTTCTCTAGAAGATGCGACTAAGATAGTAACTCCATTTACATCATCAATGATTTGAGCGTAAATTTCTTTATTACTTCTAAATACAGAAAGTCTTGGTCTTGCAGCAGAACCACTAACCGATTTTCTAATTCTGAATTTAATTCTCTGTCTTCTTTCAGATTTTGTTAATGACATAATCTTATATTTTAAGCTGATTTACCTGCTTTTCTTCTTAATACTTCACCCACAAATTTAACACCTTTTCCTTTGTATGGCTCTGGCTTACGGAATCCTCTGATTTTCGCGAGCAACTTGACCTAAAAGTTGTTTATCAAATGATGTTAATTTTACGATAGGGTTCTTACCTTTTTCAGATATTGTTTCTAAACTTACTTCAGGAGCAATTTCTAAAACAATATTGTGAGAATATCCAAGAGCTAAATCTAATTTTTGACCTTGGTTTGAAGCTCTATAACCAACTCCAACTAATTCTAGTTCTTTTGTGAAACCTTCAGAAACACCAACAATCATATTATTGATCAAAGATCTAAATAATCCGTGTTTTGCTCTATGGTCTTTATGATCAGACGATCTTTCAACTAAAACTTGATCGCCTTCAACTTTTACAGCTACGTCCGAAAACTCCTGAACTAGTTGACCTTTTTTTCCTTTTACTGTAATAATACCGTCTTTAACTTCAACAGTTACACCAGCAGGGATTACAATTGGGCTTTTACCTATTCTTGACATCTTATCTAGTGTTTAAAATTAGTATACGTAACAAATTACCTCACCACCTACATTTAATTGCTTAGCTTGTTTTCCAGTCATCAAACCTTTTGATGTAGAAACAATAGCAATTCCTAATCCGTTAAGGATTCTAGGTAATTTGGCAGCACCTGCGTACTTACGTAAACCAGGTTTACTAATTCTTTGGATATCTTTGATTACAGGCTCTTTAGTATCTTTATCATACTTCAAAGCAATTTTGATAGAACCTTGTACTGTGTTCTGCTCAAATTTGTAACTTAAGATGTAACCTTGATCAAATAAGATCTTAGTTATCTCTTTTTTTAGATTAGAAGCTGGAATTTCAACAACTTTGTGGTTTGCAGCCACAGCGTTACGAACTCTAGTCAAATAATCTGCAATAGGATCTGTATACATATGTATTTGATTGCGATTATGGTTTTCGGGAAACACTCGTTTCCCGAACCTTTAATCAATTAAAAATTATTTTTTGGTTTGCAAAAGTAATAACTTATTGCGAGATTACCAAGAAGCCTTTTTAACTCCTGGAATTAACCCATTGTTAGCCATTTCACGGAAAGTTACACGTGAAATACCGAATTGACGGATATAACCTCTAGGTCTACCTGTTAATTTACAACGGTTGTGTAAACGAACTGGTGAAGCATTTTTAGGCAATCTTTGTAAACCTTCGTAGTCTCCAGCTTCTAATAAAGCTTTTCTCTTCTCAGCATACTTAGCTACCGTTTTCTCTCTTTTCACCTCGCGGGCTTTCATTGATTCTTTAGCCATGTCTTAATTCTTTTAAAAGGTAATCCTAATTCAGCCAATAATGACTTTGCTTCCTTATCAGTTTTTGCAGTAGTAACAAAAGTAATATCCATTCCTGAAATTTTGTTTACTTTATCAATATCAATTTCTGGGAAAATGATTTGCTCTAAAACTCCAAGATTGTAGTTACCTCTTCCGTCGAAACCAGTAGCTTTAATACCACTGAAATCTCTAACACGTGGCAAAGCTGAAGTAATAAGTCTATCTAAAAACTCATACATTCTTTCTCCGCGTAAAGTAACTTTTGCTCCAATAGGCATTCCTTTTCTCAATTTGAAAGACGCAACGTCTTTCTTAGAGATTGTAGAAACTGCTTTTTGTCCAGTGATCTTTGTTAACTCATCAACCGCATAGTCAATAAGTTTTTTATCAGATACAGCTGCACCAACTCCACGGCTCAAAACGATTTTTTCAAGTTTTGGAACTTGCATTACGTTTGTATATCCGAACTCTTCTTTAAGAGCAGAGATTACTCTACTCTTATATTCTTCTTTTAGTCTAGGTGTATATGCCATTACTATAGTACTTGATTAGATTTTTTTGAAAATCTTACTTTCTTATCTCCTTCTACTCTAATACCTACTCTAGTTGTCTCCTTAGTTTTAGGATCAATTAAAGCAATGTTAGAAATTTGAATAGAAGCCTCTTTCTTAACGATACCACCTTGAGGGTTTTTAGCACTTGGTTTAGTGTGTTTTGAAACCAAGTTCACACCTTCAACTATCGCTTTGTTTTTTTCACGGTAAACACGTAAAACTTTACCTTCAGCACCTTTATGGTCTCCAGCAATAACTCTTACGATATCTCCTGATTTTATTTTTAGCTTTATCATCTTAAAACGAATTAAAGCACTTCTGGTGCTAATGATACAATTTTCATGAATTGTTTTTCACGAAGTTCTCTTGCTACCGGACCAAAAACACGAGTTCCTCTCATTTCCCCTGCAGCATTCAAAAGAACACATGCATTGTCATCGAAACGGATATAAGAACCATCGGCTCTTCTCACTTCTTTTTTAGTACGCACAACAACTGCAGTTGAAACAGCTCCTTTCTTAACGTTTCCGTTTGGAGTTGCATCTTTGATAGAAACTACAATTTTGTCACCAACAGAGGCATATCTTCTTTTAGTACCTCCTAAAACACGAATAGTTAAAACTTCTTTAGCTCCCGTGTTATCTGCTACTTTTAGTCTTGATTCTTGTTGTACCATAATTATTTAGCTCTTTCTAAGATTTCAACTAATCTCCAACATTTTGTTTTACTTAAAGGACGCGTTTCGCTAATTCTTACAGTATCACCAATGTTACAGTCGTTTTTTTCGTCGTGTGCAACATATTTTTTTGTTTTCAACACGAACTTACCGTATAATGGGTGTTTTACTTTTCTTACTTCAGAAATAACGATAGATTTATCCATCTTATTTGAAGTAACAACACCTATTCTTTCTTTTCTTAAATTTCTTTTTTCTTCCATCTTTCAGCAGAATACAATTATTGTAACTCTCTTTTAGTTAACTCTGTAGCTAATCTTGCAACTGTTCTTCTAACGCTTCTAATTTGAAGTGGGTTAGCAATTGGAGAGATAGCATGAGCCATTTTTAGGTCAGCATATACTTTCTTAGTTTGACTAAGCTTTTCTTGCAACTCCGCTGCAGAAAGATCTTTTATTTCTGATTGTTTCATAATAAATATAAATTATGCTTCGAAATCTCTAGCAACGACGAACTTAGTTTTTACTGGAAGCTTTTGAGCCGCAAGACGTAACGCCTCTTTTGCAACTGACAAAGGAACTCCTCCAACTTCAAACATAATTCTTCCTGGTTTAACAACAGCAGCCCAATACTCAACTGCTCCTTTACCTTTACCCATACGTACTTCAAGAGGTTTCTTAGTAATAGGTTTGTCTGGGAAAATTTTAATCCATAATTGTCCCTCTCTTTTCATGTAACGAGTTGCAACAATACGTGCAGCTTCGATTTGACGAGAAGTTAAGAACATTCCATCTTCATGTACAGATTTAATACCAAACATTCCATTTGAAAGCTCATGCCCTCTTTGAGAGTTACCTTTCATTCTACCTTTTTGTACCTTACGGTATTTTGTTCTTTTAGGCTGTAACATTTTTCTTTAGTTTAAAAATTTACTTTCTTTTACGAGCGTCTGGTTTTCCACCTTTGTTAAAGTTAGATTTGCCTCTAGGAGCATCTCCACCTTTTCCACCACCTGTACCAGATTGTTTTTTATCCATTCCAGCAAGTGGAGAAAGTTCTCTCTTACCGTAAACTTCACCTTTCATGATCCATACTTTAATCCCCATTCTACCATAAGTAGTGTGAGCTTCAGCAAGAGCATAATCAATGTCAGCTCTGAAAGTTGATAGAGGAATTCTACCTTCTTTGAAACCTTCCGAACGCGCCATCTCAGCTCCATTCAAACGACCAGAAATCAAAACTTTGATACCTTCAGCGTTCATACGCATAGAAGCAACAATAGCCATTTTGATTGCACGTCTGTAAGAAATACGGCTTTCGATTTGACGAGCGATGCTTGTCGCCACAAGATAAGCATCTAACTCAGGTCTTTTGATTTCAAAGATGTTGATTTGAACCTCTTTGTCAGTAACCTTCTTAAGTTCTTCTTTTAACTTGTCTACCTCTTGTCCACCTTTTCCAATAATGATACCAGGTCTAGCAGTAGTGATAGTAACGGTTACAAGTTTCAAAGTTCTCTCGATGATTACTTTTGATACACTAGCTTTTGATAAACGAGCATGGATATACTTTCTGATTTTGTGATCTTCGGCTAATTTATCACCGTAATCATTTCCACCATACCAGTTTGAGTCCCATCCTCTGATGATACCAAGTCTATTTCCAATTGGATTTGTCTTTTGTCCCATGTCGCTTAAGAATTGCTTTGTGTGTTATTGATAGCTCCAAGCACGATTGTTACGTGATTAGAACGTTTTCTGATTCTGTGTGCACGACCTTGCGGAGCTGGACGAAGTCTTTTTAACATCATTCCACCATCTACTCTGATCTCTTTAACAAATAATCCAGCTTCTTCTAAATTACCTTCACTATTTTTTTGCTCCCAGTTATTGATTGCAGATAATAATAGTTTTTCTAATTTTCTTGAAGCTTCTTTAGAACTGAATCTTAAAATGTTAAGTGCTCTTTCTACCTTCTGACCTCTTACCAAGTCCGCTACTAAGCGCATTTTTCTAGGTGAAGTAGGGCAGTTATTCAATTTTGCGAAAGCGATAGACTTATTAGCCTCTTTTCTCGCATCTGCTGTTTCTCTTTTACGAACTCCCATTGCTTCTTATTTTTTACCTTTATTTTTTGCTCCAGCATGACCTCTAAAAGATCTAGTTGGTGAAAACTCTCCTAATTTGTGACCTACCATGTTTTCTGTTACGTAAACTGGTACAAATTGACGGCCGTTATGAACTGCGATAGTTTGTCCAACGAAATCTGGAGTAATCATTGAAGCTCTAGACCAAGTCTTAACAACTGCATTTTTACCACTTTCTACGTTTTCTTGAACTTTCTTGTCTAATTTATAATGAACGAAAGGTCCTTTTTTTAATGAACGTGCCATATCTTATTATTTCTTTCTACGTTCTACGATATACTTGTTACTCGGGTTTTTCTTAGAACGAGTTCTGTAACCTTTAGCTGGCAATCCGTTTCTTGAACGTGGGTGCCCTCCAGAAGAACGTCCTTCACCACCTCCCATAGGGTGATCAACTGGGTTCATCGCTACTGGTCTAGTTCTAGGTCTTCTTCCTAACCATCTTGTTCTACCTGCTTTTCCAGATACAACTAATTGATGGTCAGAATTAGAAACAGCTCCAATTGTAGCCGAACAAGTTAACAAGATTAATCTTGTCTCACCAGATGGCATTTTAATTGTTGCATATTTCCCGTCTCTTGCCATTAACTGAGCAAAAGTTCCAGCTGAACGAGCAATAACAGCTCCTTGTCCTGGACGTAACTCAATACAAGATATAACAGTTCCAAGAGGAATTCTGCTTAAAGGTAATGTATTACCAATCTCTGGTTGAGATTCTGGTCCAGAAACTAATTTCTGACCAACTTTCAATCCATTTTGAGCGATAATATAAGTTTTCTCTCCATCAGCATAAGCTAACAAAGCGATGAACGCAGTACGATTTGGATCGTATTCGATTGATTTCACTGTAGCTGGAATTCCATCTTTAGTTCTTTTGAAATCGATGATACGATATCTCTGCTTGTGACCACCACCCGTATAACGCATGGTCATCTTTCCTTGACTATTTCTACCTCCAGAGTTTTTTATCGGCGCTATCAAAGAGCGTTCCGGCTTATCAGTTGTAATGGCGTCATAACCATTCACAACTCTAAATCGCTGACCTGGGGTAATAGGTTTTAATTTTCTTACTGACATTTTTCTATCTTAGATATTGTTGTAAAAATCAATTGTTTCTCCTTCTTGTACTTGTACAATTGCTTTTTTATAAGCATTTGTCTTTCCACTGATTAAACCACTTTTAGTGTATTTAGTAGATCTATCTGGTCTCACATTCATTGTGTTAACAGAAACGATAGTTACTCCATAAGCAGCCTCAACAGCTTTCTTAATCTCAACTTTGTTTGCTTTTTTGTTAACAACGAATCCGAAGCGGTTTAGAACTTCACTTTCTTTGGTTACTTTTTCCGTTACTATAGGCTTAATAATGATGCTCATATTCCTATTATTTACTTAAATTTTCTTCAATTAACTCTAAAGAACCCTCTAAAAGCACCAAATTATTAGCGTTTAATATTGCGTAAGTGCTTAATTCTGAGCTAGTTACAACATTTGAAGCCTTTAAATTACGTGACGACAAATATACGTTTTTATTTGACTCACCCAACACAAATAGAGATTTTTTACTCTCTAACCCTAAAGCTTTCAAAACGTTAATGAAATTTTTAGTGTTTGGCGTTTCAAAATTAAAGTCTTCTAAAACTACAATATTTGACTCTTTTGCTTTGATTGAGAAAGCTGATTTTCTAGCCAATCTCTTCAATCCTTTATTCAATTTGAATGAATAACTTCTTGGTCTTGGTCCGAAAACTGTTCCACCACCTTTAAACAATGGATTCTTAACACTTCCTGCACGAGCAGTACCAGTTCCTTTTTGTTTTTTAATCTTACGCGTACTTCCAGTTACTTCAGCTCTTTCTTTAGCTTTATGAGTACCTTGTCTTTGATTAGCAAGATATTGCTTAACATCAAGATATACAGCGTGATTGTTTGGCTCAATTGCGAATACTGAATCAGAAAGTTGAACTTTTCTTCCAGTATCTTTTCCGTTGAAATCTAATACTTTTACTTCCATTACTTCTGAATGATTACATAAGAGTTTTTGTGCCCAGGAATACATCCTTTAACAACAAGTAGATTCTTTTCAGCAACTACTTTTAAAACTCTAAGGTTTTGAACTTTTACATTTTCTCCTCCCATTCTTCCAGCCATACGCATTCCTTTGAATACTCTAGATGGATAAGAAGAAGCTCCTACAGAACCTGGCGCTCTTAAACGGTTGTGCTGACCATGAGTAGCTTGTCCAACACCACCAAAACCGTGACGTTTAACAACACCTTGGAAACCTTTACCTTTAGACACACCTTGTACATCTACAAATTCTCCTTCTTCAAAAATAGTAACATCAATAAGATCTCCTAATTTTTGTTCAGTTGCAAAATCTTGGAATTCAACGACTTTTTTCTTAGCAACAGTTCCAGCTTTTTTAAAGTGACCTAAAGCCGCTTTAGTAGAATGTTTCTCGTTTTTGTCATCGAAACCAAGTTGCAACGCTTCATACCCGTCAACCTCGTTGGTTCTGACTTGGGTAACAACGCATGGCCCAGCTTCGATTACTGTACAAGGAATGTTTTTCCCGTTTTCGTCGAAAATACTAGTCATGCCGATTTTCTTACCAATTAACCCAGACATAAATATTAATTATTAATTACTAAAATTCCCTTCAATTTGAAAATAACAGAAATTTCCAAACAGGGAGTGCAAAAGTAGACATTAAAATTGAATATACCAAACAGTTACAAAAATTAAATCGCTCATAATCAAAATCCAAGCTCAAAAGCAACACTAAAAACAACTTAGATTATTCAAAATTTCAACCTATTTTTTCCAACACACAAACAAACTACACTTAACAATTAACCAACAAAATCATAACAAAAAAATCCTGCATCACTTTAAAACAAAGGCCTTTAAAGAAATTCATTAGAAAAATTCAAAACTAAAACTTCACAAAATCAACCAACTAAAGGCATTTTTAAAAACAAAAAAAAGCGAGACATTTCTGACTCGCTTTTTATATAAAAAAATATAAAAAAAATTATACTTTTATCTCTACTTCAACACCACTTGGCAATTCAAGTTTCATTAAAGCATCAATTGTTTTAGATGAAGATGAATAAATATCAATCAATCTCTTGTATGACATTACTTCAAATTGCTCTCTCGCTTTTTTGTTAACGTGCGGAGAACGCAATACAGTGAAAAGTTTTTTGTGAGTTGGCAACGGAATTGGACCTGTTACAACCGCTCCAGTAGTTTTTACTGTTTTTACGATCTTTTCAGCAGATTTATCTACCAACATGTGATCGTAAGATTTTAGTTTTATTCTGATTTTTTGACTCATTTTCTTAAAATTAAGCGTTACCTTTTGCTTTTTTGATTACCTCTTCTGAAATATTAGAAGGTGTTTCTGCATAGTGAGAAAACTCCATTGTTGAAGTCGCTCTACCAGAAGATAATGTTCTTAATGTAGTTACATAACCAAACATTTCTGATAAAGGCACATCAGCTTTAATCGTTTTAGCACCATTTCTGTCACCCATATCATTAACTTGTCCTCTACGACGGTTCAAGTCACCTACGATATCACCCATGTTTTCTTCTGGAGTAATAACTTCGATTTTCATGATTGGCTCAAGAATAACAGCTCCAGCAGCACGTCCCGACTCTTTATAACCCATTCTAGCGACTAATTCAAAAGAAAGAGCATCAGAATCCACAGGGTGGAAAGATCCATCTAATAAAGTTACTTTCAAACTATCAACAGCGTATCCAGCTAATGGACCTGTTTTCATAGCCTCACGGAAACCTTTTTCAACAGCAGGAATATACTCTTTAGGTACGTTACCACCTTTTACCTCATTTACGAACTGTAATCCAACTGGAACTTTACCATCAACTTCATCAGCAGGCTCGATTCTAAATACGATATCACCGAATTTACCACGACCTCCAGATTGTTTTTTGTAAGTTTCTCTATGCTGAGCAGATTTAGTAAACGCCTCTTTGTATTCTACTTGTGGCTCACCTTGGTTAACCTCTACTTTAAACTCACGTTTCATACGATCAACTAAGATATCTAAGTGAAGCTCACCCATACCAGAAATAATAGTTTGACCTGAAGCCTCATCAGTTCTTACAGTAAACGTTGGATCCTCTTCAGCCAATTTAGCCAAAGCCATACCCATTTTATCAACGTCAGCTTTAGTTTTAGGCTCAATAGCAATACCAATTACTGGCTCTGGGAATTTCATAGATTCCAAGATAATTGGACTCTTTTCATCACACAAAGTATCTCCAGTTTTGATATCTTTAAATCCTACAGCAGCTCCAATATCTCCAGCCTCAATAAATTCGATTGGATTTTGTTTATTAGCGTGCATTTGGTAAATACGAGAAATTCTCTCTTTGTTACCAGAACGAGTATTTAAAACATAAGAACCAGCATCTAAACGTCCAGAATAAGCACGGAAGAAAGCTAAACGACCTACGAATGGGTCAGTAGCAATTTTAAACGCTAAAGCAACAAACGGCTCTTTTACATCTGGGCGACGTAAGATTTTAGTTTGATCTTCTTCTAATAATTCAGCATCATCAGGATGAATTCCTTCGATACCTTCTTTATCTAATGGAGATGGTAAATATTTACAAACAGCATCTAACATGAATTGAACTCCTTTGTTTTTGAAAGAAGAACCAGCAAGCATAGGAATGATTGCCATATCAATAGTAGCCGCTCTTAATGCATTGTTGATTTCTTCCTCTGTAATAGAGTTTTCATCTTCCATGTATTTATCCAAAAGATTCTCATCATAAGTAGCGATCTCTTCGATAAGGATAGAACGGTAGTGTTTTACATCATCAACCATATCAGCTGGGATATCCACAATATCAAAAGTAGCTCCTTGAGTTTCATCATGCCATACAATAGCTTGATTTTTCACTAAGTCAACAATACCTTTAAAATCTGCTTCATCACCAATAGGTAAAGTAATTGCAACCGCATTCGATTTCAACATATCTTTAACCTGTCCGCATACAGCTAAAAAGTTAGCACCTTGACGGTCCATTTTATTTACGAATCCCATACGAGGAACTCTATATTGATCAGCAAGTCTCCAGTTAGTTTCTGATTGAGGCTCAACACCATCAACAGCACTAAATAAGAAAACTAAACCATCAAGTACACGTAAAGAACGGTTTACCTCTACAGTAAAGTCAACGTGTCCAGGAGTATCAATAATATTAAAGTGGTATGGTAATGATTCTGGAATAACTTTACCTTGTACAGTTGGAAAGTTCCAAGTACAAGTTGTAGCAACTGAAGTAATTGTAATACCTCTTTCTTGCTCTTGAGCCATCCAGTCCATTGTTGCAAGCACCATCGTGCACCTCACCAATTTTGTGTGACTTTCCAGTGTAAAAAAGAATACGCTCAGTTGTTGTTGTTTTACCAGCATCAATGTGAGCGACGATTCCGATATTTCTTGTATATTTTAAATCTCTAGCCATTTCTTTACGAATTAAAATCTAAAGTGAGAGAATGCTTTATTAGCTTCTGCCATTTTGTGAGTATCCATTCTTTTCTTAACCGCAGCACCTTCTTCTTTAGCAGCAGCCTAAACACTCAGAAGCTAAACGTTGTGCCATAGATTTTTCATTTCTTCTTCTAGAATAAAGTATTAACCACTTCATTGCCATAGAAATTTTTCTGTCTGGACGAATTTGCATTGGGATTTGGAATGTAGCTCCACCAACTCTACGGCTACGTACTTCTACGTGAGGCATAACGTTAGTTAAAGCATCTTTCCAGATCTCTAATGAAGTTTTCTCATCATTTTGCTTTTTAGTTTCGATGATATCAATTGCATCATAAAATACTTTAAAAGCTGTAGATTTCTTACCATCCCACATTAAGTTGTTCACAAAACGTGTAACTAATTGGTCATTAAACCTTGGATCCGGTAAAAGTGGTCTTTTCTTTGCCGCTCTTTTTCTCATGTCTTTTTCTTAAAAGTTTTTAAATTACTTTTTTGCTTCTTTTGGGCGTTTAGCACCGTACTTAGATCTTCTTTGCGTTCTTCCTGCAACTCCTGACGTGTCAAGCGCTCCACGAACGATATGATATCTAACACCTGGTAAATCTTTTACCCTTCCACCTCGCACTAATACTATCGAGTGCTCTTGTAGATTATGTCCTTCTCCTGGGATGTAAGCATTCACCTCATTACCATTTGTCAAACGTACACGCGCAACTTTACGCATTGCAGAGTTTGGTTTTTTTGGTGTAGTAGTGTAAACACGCGTACAAACCCCTCTTCTTTGAGGACAAGAATCTAAAGCAACCGATTTACTCTTCTTAGTGATCTGAGTTCTTCCTGTTCTTACTAATTGTTGAATTGTTGGCATAATTAATACTAAAAATTATTATGTTTATTAAATTCCCGCTTTTTACGGGGTTGCAAATGTATAAAATATTTTTCAGTATACAAACGTTAAATCATTAATTTTCAACAACATTATTTATATCTATGATTTAACAAAGAAACATTAGATATTTGCTTTACATTTAACTAACAAAACAATTGCTTTTGAAACAATTTTATTACATACTCATTTTTCTCTTATCGGCTAATTGTTTTGCGCAATCTTTCTACCTTAATATAAACGGAATTAATAAAAAACAGAATCAAACCATTGACTCGATTTCTTACACAAAAAAACATCCAAATATTAAATCAATAAACAGCGAAATTACGACAGTAATAAACAGACTTGCAAAACAAGGCTATATTGACTCTAAAGTACTGGAAAACAAAAGAACAAACGACACCATATATAACGTTTTAATAGATCTAAAAAACAGAATAAAAGAAGTACATATATATATAGGTATAAATAATTTTTCTCATGAGTCAAAAAAAACAGAAAATGACAGCATAATTATACCTTATTCAGAACTTGAAAATTTCTTAAATCAAGAAATATCAGAGAATGAAAAAGCAGGTTTTGCATTTTCTAAAATCAAACTACAAAATATCAAAAAAAAGAATTCGATAATTTACGCTGACTTAAATTTTAATTCCGAAAAAAAACGAACCCTAAATTCCATTATTATAAATTATACCAATCCTGCTTTAAAAGATTATTTTCCGAAAGGAGCAGTAAAACAACTAAACAAAAAATACCTAAACAAAACTTTCAATCAAGAAACTGTCAAAAAACTTCATGATGACATCAATAGCTTTGAGTTTGTTTCTCAACCTAAATACCCAGAAATTTTATTTACACCAGACTCAACCAAAGTCTATACCTATCTTGACAAAAGGAAAGCAAACAATTTTGATGGTTATATTGGCTTTTCCAATGACGAAAACAAAAAGCTAATATTAAATGGCTACCTAGATATTTCATTAACCAATATACTTCGAGCTGGCGAAAAATTTTCCTTATACTGGAAAAGCGACGGAAATCAACAAAAAACTTTCAACACAAAGCTTGAGATTCCATATCTATTTCAATCACCACTTGGAATAAAGGCACAATTAAACATTTTTAAACAAGACAGTACTTTTCAGAATACAAAAACAGATATTAATCTCGGCTATTATTTAAACTACAATTCTAAAATCTATCTTGGTTATCAGTCAACCGAATCGAGCGATATTCAAAACGCCAACAATTCTACAATTAGCGATTTCAACAACTCCTATCTGACATCCACATATGAATACAAAAGAATAGATCCAAATAATAGCTTAATGCCTGGAAAAGCTTTTTTAAGCACAATCGTAGGTTTTGGAAAACGAGAAACAAATAATGATCCTGAGACCGCAGATCCAAGCAAACAATTCTACCTAAATTTAAATGCAACATATAATTTTGAACTAAATAGCAAAAATTACATTAACATAAATTCTCAAAATTTTTACTTAGACAGTAAAAATTACATTTCGAACGAATTATTTCGATTTGGCGGAATGAACTCAATTAGAGGATTTTCAGAAAATAGTCTTCAAGCAAACTTTTATTCAGCAATTCTTACAGAATATCGATATATGTTTTCAAAAAGCGCATACATTCATTCAATTACGGATTACGCTATATATCAAGACTTAACCAATATTTCAAATCCTAAAAAAATTAAGAATTTAATAGGAATCGGGATAGGTGCAGGAATACAAACAAAAAACGGAATTTTACGAATTATTCTCACGAATGGTCAGGAAAATCAGCAAGAAATACAATTATATAACACTATCGTAAACATATGTTATAATGTTAAATTTTAAAGTTTACCAAAAAAAGATTTTTATTTATTAGGAAAGTTAACAAATTATTAAGAGTTTTGCGATACTAATTCAAAATATTTAAAAATGAAACTAAAGTTCAATGGATTCTTAGTGCTTTTATTAGTACTAGTTGCGCAACTTTCTTTTGCGCAAGAAAGAGCTGTTTCGGGAACAGTTTCTGACAATGCAGGGATGCCTCTACCAGGTGTTAGTGTATTAGTTAAAGGAACCAAAGCTGGAACGCAAACCGATTTTGATGGTAAATATACTATCAAAGCATCATCAAGCCAAGTATTGGTATTTAGCTACATTGGGATGAAAACTCAAGAAATAGTCGCAACTTCATCAACAGTTAACGTAAAATTGGCTGGAGATGCTCAAGAACTTGAAAGCGTTGTAGTAACAACAGCTTTAGGTGTTAAAAGAGAGAAAAAATCTCTTGGTTATGCAACACAAGAGGTAAAAGGAGGAGATTTAAGAAATGGTACTTCTAGTGGTAACTTCTTAAACGAACTTTCTGGTAAAGTTGCCGGTGTTAACATTACAAGAAACACTAACTTTGGAGGTTCTACAAGTGCAATTTCTAGAGGGGTTAAAGCTATTGGTCAAAGTAATGAGATGTTAATCGTTATTGATGGTATGCCAATCAACAACGCTAACAACACAAACGACGGAACAACAGCTCAATCATCAGGATCTAGAGGATTTGACTACGGTAATAACGCGATGGACATTAATCCAGAAGATATCGAAAGTGTGAACGTATTAAAAGGTGCTGCGGCTTCTGCATTATACGGATACTTAGCTGGTAACGGGGTTTTAATGATTACAACTAAAAAAGGTAAAGCTAGAAAAGGATTAGGAATCACTGTTTCTTCTGAAGTAGTAACTGGTAGTCCTGACAAAAGCACTTTCGTTAAATACCAAAAAAATTATGGAGCTGGATACGGTGCTTCTTTTGACACTACACAAGATATTAATGGTGACGGTGTAAATGATAGAGTAGTTCTTATGGGAGATGATGCTTCTGTAGGTAACCGTTTTGATCCTTCATTGAATGTTTACCAATGGGATGCATTCTCTGCATACCCAGGAAATGCTAACTACGGAAAAGCAACTCCATGGCAAGCTGTCGCAAACGATCCTTTCACTTTCTTCAAAAACTCACTTTCTTTAGTGAACAGTATCTCTTTTGAAGATGGAAATGAAAAAACAAATGTTGTATTTAACTATACAAATACTGACCAAACTGGTGTTTTAATTAATAGTGAATTAAGAAAAAATAACTTCAGTTTAAAATTAAACCACCAATTTACAGACAGATTGTCTTTAAGTACTTTTGCTAACTTTTCTGCACAACAAACAGTTGGTAGAAACATGACAGGATACAGCGACAACTTAGTTTCTGGTTTCCGTCAATGGTGGCAAACAAACGTTGATATTAAACAATTACAACAAGCATACAACAATTCAGGCGGACAAAACATCACTTGGAACAGAACTTCTGTTGACGATGGATCTCCTGCATACTGGAACAACCCTTACTTTGAGCGTTACCAAAACTACCAAAACGATAGTAGAAATCGTTTTATCGGTTATGCAAACTTAACGTACAAAATTACAGACTGGCTTTCTGCAACTGGAAAAATCTCTACAGATACTTATTCTGAGATTCGTGAAGAAAGAGTTGCTGTAGGATCTGTTGCAAAAACTTTTGGTATCAATGCTCTTGACGAGACTTCAGGATACCAACGTTACAATGGTAACTTCTCTGAGCAAAACTATGACTTGATTCTTACTTACAACAAAAAATTCGGAGAAGATTTTAGTTTAAGTGGAGTAGCTGGGGGAACAATAAGAAACACTTATTTCAACCAAATTACAGCTTCTACTCAAGGAGGTTTAATTATCCCTGGTATTTACAGTTTATCAAACTCTAAAGCTGCAAGCCCATACCCATACGAAAGAGAAACTAAAGCTTCTGTTAACAGTTACTACATTTCAGCTTCTTTAGGATATTTAGATACATATTTCATCGATGCAACTGCTCGTAGAGATGCTTTCTCAAACTTGCCTGCAAGCGACAATAGCATCCCAAGTTATTCTGTTTCTGGTAGCTGGGTTTTCTCTAAAAACATTGATGCTAGCTGGTTAAGTTTTGGTAAATTAAGAGGAGGTTACTCTGAAAGCCCATTAGGAACACCTGCATTAGCATTGGTTGATACTTATACAAAATACGATCCGTTCAACAATAACCAAATGTATTCTGTAAACTCTATTAAAAACAACCCAGATCTTAAACCTATTAAAACTAATACACAAGAGATCGGTCTTGAGATGCAATTCTTAAACAGAAGAGTTGGATTTGACGTGAGTTTATACAAAAACGTGAATGACGGAGAAGCTGTAAGAGTACCTTACTCAACTGCTACAGGTTATACTTCTAAATATGTTAACGCTGCTACAGTAGAAAACAAAGGTATCGAGGTTCAATTCAACGTTACTCCTATTAAAACAAATAGTTTTTCTTGGGATGTTAATGTGAACTGGTCTAAAAACGAAAACATGGTTACAGCTTTGGCTGATGGTGTAAGTAACTTACAAGTATCTTCTTTCCCTGGTACAGTAACTTTAAATGCTGTTGTTGGACAACCATTTGGTGTATTGAAAGGAACAGATTATACTTATGATGCTAACGGACAAAGAATCGTTAACCCAGCAACTGGTAGATACGTAATCAATACTTCTACAAACAATATTATTGGAAACATCAATCCTGATTGGATTGGAGGTATCCGCAACAAATTCGCATACAAAAAC
The DNA here is from genome assembly GCF_029625315.1 of Flavobacterium ginsengisoli. Lineage (NCBI taxonomy): Bacteria > Pseudomonadati > Bacteroidota > Flavobacteriia > Flavobacteriales > Flavobacteriaceae > Flavobacterium > Flavobacterium ginsengisoli. The sequence continues at coordinate 4,257,449 of NZ_CP121110.1, read as the reverse complement.
TTATCTTTCAGCTTCTTAATCGATGTTAAACACGGAGGAGATGTTTTCTCTACTGACCAATGGTACGGAGTTGGAACTGGTTTAACTGACGAAACAGGTGGAAACAATGATCTTGGAAATCCAAAAAGAAATAGTTTAGTAAATGGTGGTGGTGTTATCCTTCCAGGTGTATACGCTGATGGAACTCCAAACACAACAAGAACTGCTTACTCTACAGGTGGAGCTATTACAAATGCTTACACTAACGGACCAAGAAGTCAATTTGTTTACGATGCTGGATTTATCAAATTAAGAGAGGTAAACATTACTTATACTTTACCATCTTCATTAGTTCAAAAAATGAAATTAGTTGATGCTAGAATTTCACTTATCGGATCTAACTTATGGATCATCCAAAAGAATCTTCCAGATGCAGACCCAGAAAGTGGATTAGGATCTAACGTAGGATCTCAAGGACTTTCTATCGGTTCTTTACCAACAACTAGAAATATTGGTTGTAACTTAACAATAAAATTCTAAGCTATGAAAAATAGACTAATAATATTAATATCGTTCATTGCCTTATTTTCATCTTGCTCTGATGATTTTGGGAACATGAACCAAGACACAAAAAACCCTACCACTACTTCTCCTGAATTTTTATTTACAAATGCAGAGAAATTCATGATGGATCAGGTTACTAGCACATCTGTTAACTTCAACGTATTCAGATTATATGCTCAGCAATGGACAGAAGTACAATACCCACAAGAAACTCAATATGACCTTACTGGACGTACAATTCCAGATCGTCACTGGGCTACTTACTACCGTGATGTACTAAGAGATTTTAAAGAAGCTAAAACACTTTTGCTAGAGCAAAAAGCAAGCTACACTGGAACTGCTGATGGTTTAGTGGTAATTGAAAATAAACTTGCAATTATCGACATTTTAACTTCTTACTGCTACGGTATCTTAGTTGATACTTTTGGAGATGTTCCTTATACAGAAGCTTTAGATATTGAAAATCATCCACAACCTAAATATGATGACGCTCAAACTATCTACAGAGATTTACTTACTGTATTAACTAATGCATCTCATAAATTAGATCAATCTGCTGACAGTTATGGTAGTGCTGACCTTATTTACGGTGGTAACACTGCAAAATGGGCTAAGTTTGCTAACTCTCTTCGTTTCAGAATGGCTATCATGATGGATGACGTTGATCACGCTTACGCTAGCACACAAGCTTTAGCGGCTAAAGAAGATGGATTAATCACATCTAGTGCTGATGGTGCTTACATGCCTTACGCTACAAATACAACAAATAACAACCCGTTATATCTTGACTTAGTAGCTAGTGGACGTAATGACTTCGTTCCTGCTGATACATTTGTTAACAAATTGAATGCTCTTTCTGACCCAAGAAGATCTAAATACTTCACTGAGTACCCAGAAGGATCAGGACAATACAAAGGTGGTGTATACGGAACAGTTAACATTTACGGAAACTTCTCTCACATTACTGAAACTATTAAAGATCCAGTTTATCCAGGTGTAATTTTCACGTATTCTGAAGTTGAATTCTTATTAGCTGAAGCTGTAGAAAGAGGTATCGCTGTTGGAGGTACTGCTGAATCTCACTATAACGCTGCTGTAACTGCATCTTTACAAGATTGGGGTGTAGCTGCTGGTGATATCGTCGCTTACTTAACAAGATCTGATGTAGCTTATGCTACTGCAACAGGAACTTGGAAACAAAAAATTGGAGAACAATCTTGGATTGCTTACTATAATAGAGGTTTTGAAGCTTGGACTTCTTACAGAAGATTAGACTTCCCTGCTTTAGTTGCGCCACCTGTAACATTTGGTGACATCACTGAAGTTCCAAAACGCTACTCTTATCCAGGAATCGAGCAGACATTAAACGTCGCAAACTTAGAAGCTGCAGTTGCAAAATTGGGTAACAATGCTGTAACTACTAAACTTTTCTGGGACAAACACTAATATTATATTTAACAGTACAAATATGAAAAAATACATTAAACAGATAGCCGCATTTGCATTTATTGCAACTTTAGCTTCATGTTCTGCAGATGACAATATGGAATTTGCAACTACAGGAGGTAATGCAGTTCCAACAACGACTAGTATAAGTCGTTTGGATAACAACTACAACCTGCCACTTAACACATACACTAAAGAAGGTGTAACTGTGACTAAAGTTGAAATTTTCAAAAATGCTCGCAAAAACACCTCCAACAGATCCTATCGTATTTGGAGACAAAGTAGCAGATGCAACTTTAAGTGAAGGAAAAGCTACTTTCAATACTTCTACATTAGGAAGTTTCGACAATTTCCCAGTAACTGAAGGTGGTGTAACAACTTTAACTGGAAAAACAGGAACGTTTGAATTAGCAATTCTTGCAACTTATTCTGATGGAACAACATCAAGAGCTCCTTTTTCTTTAGTAGTTGGAAAAGCAATTACTTGGCAAGTAGTAAACGCTGATGGAGATCTTGTAAACAGTACTTCAAGTGGTATCTCAGCAATTAAATTTAATGATCCTGCTGCTTATGAAGTGCATATCGCTCCACTTACTAAAGCTGCTACAACAATCACAAGTATTGTTGGACAATGGTCTAAAAATGATACTGGTACATTTACTAATTTACCTGGAACATTGCCTGCTACTAAACAGACTATAGATTTGAATAGTTATCCATATTCTACTTATGGTGGAATTGTTGCTGGAGATAAAATTACTTACAAATTTATTATAACTTCAGGAACTCAAACAGATGAGATTACTACAACAGTAACTTTTGCTGATCAAGTATTTGGTGCTTCTCACAATGGAAACATTTCTGACAGTGAGTCAACATTCAGTTTCAAAACTGGAGACCATGAAGCTTCTGAAATTGATTTCGTTAGCCCATTTGGTTTCGCTACATCAGAAGGAGTTAGTATCGATTTCGTAAAAGACAATACTGTAAACTACTCAACTGCTAACTTATTTGTCGCTGAGAATGCTTACAACGCAGGTACTAAAGTTACATCTTTAACTAATTTGGTAGTTGGTGATGTTATTGTTTACAAAATCACAAGATCAGTAAACTTTGGAACTGAATCAGATCCAGATTTCCAAGATGTTCTTTACACTGGAATCATCAAAATTACTGACAAAGTTCAAGGAACTACAAGTCAAGAATTGAAATTCTCATACAAAGAAGGAGTTTTAGCTGACTAATTCTTCTTTTAACAATGAAACTAAACCATCCCAAATTGGGATGGTTTTTTTTTATATAAACATTACCTATATTTGTCCAATGGAAAAAGAACATCAAATATTTGGCATTAGAGCCATCATAGAAGCGATTCAAGCAGGAAAAGAAGTGGATAAAGTTTTCATTCAGAAAGACATTTCTGGTGAACTTATGAAAGATTTAATGAAGGTAATGAAACGTGCAAACGTAAACTTCTCTTATGTTCCTGTAGAAAAATTAAATCGTCTTACACCAAATAATCACCAAGGTGCAGTAGCAACCATCTCTCCTATTGGTTTTATTGATTTAGAGCATTTAGTAGAATCTACAATTGAGTCTGGCAGCAAGCCTCTTTTTCTAATATTAGATCAAATATCAGATGCTAGAAATTTTGGCGCTATTATTAGAACAGCAGAATGTACTGGAGTTAATGGAATCATTATACAAAAAGCAGGTTCAGCTCCTGTAAACGGTGATACTGTTAAAACTTCAGCTGGAGCTGTATTCAATGTGCCTATCTGCAAAGTTGAACATATAAAAGATGCTATCTTCTATTTGCAAGGTTCTGGAATTAAAACAGTAGCGAGCAACTGAAAAAACAGATCAAAACATATATGACATATCATTATCAGAACCATTAGCCATTATTATGGGATCTGAAGACCGAGGAATAAATCCTTCTGTTTTAAAAATAGTAGACGAAAAGGCCAAGCTACCAATGTTCGGCTCAATAGGATCCTTAAATGTCTCTGTTGCCTGTGGTGCTTTTCTATACGAAGCTGTTAGACAAAGAATCTAAAAAATACATTGAGAGATTAAGATGCGAATGAAATAATTAAATACCTTTAATTAATGCTTTCAAAATCTAATTCAAAATCAAAAATTACAATATTCCGATGCCTGTTTGTAATTCTATTAATTACAAACAGCTACGGACAAAATACTACGTATAATCAGTTTTGGAATGAATTACAGTTCAATCAGACTTTAAGCAAAAAGTGGGCAACCGAAATTGATTTTGTCTGCAGCTTATAGCAGTTCCGAATCATCTCCAAATTTATTCGAAAACACTATTCAAAGATCCATTAGAGGTTGGGGACATTATTACTTTTCTCCCAGATGGAAACTCTCCGCCTTTGTTGCCTATTTCAGCAATAGAGATGTTCCCGAAATTGGTCAGTTCGAATCTCCCGAATGGCGCTTTGCTCTTCAAGGCATTTATTATTTTCACAAAACAGGCTACACTTTAAGTACAAGAATGCGTACTGAATATCGTCATATTAAAAATGATGATGATCAATATGAAAACGTTTTTAGATATCGACAACAGATTAAATATATACAGCCCATTAACAGTAAATTTTTAAGAAGCGGAGTCGTATATGCGATTGCATCAGATGAACTTTATTTTAAATCTGGAGCAAATGTTACTGGAGAAAGTTTTTTTGATCGAAATCGATTCAATATTGGTGCTGGTTATTTATTTACAGATGATTTTCAGGTTGAATTAACGTATTGCAACGAATATCTTCCAAGAAATAATGGAAACCAAACAACCAACGCCGCTTCGCTTACTATAAGTTTCAATAATTTTTTTCGAAACCTTAAAAAGAAAATTGAAGCCAAAAAACATCCTGAAGTAAAAGACGAAGAATAAAATTAGTTTTCTTCTTTCTTCAAAAAGCATTTAAGCTGTTCAACAATAGCATTTTTATGAAGCTTAAAATTATAGCTTCGCACAAATTCAGTTCCCTGCATATTGATATCTGCACTTACAGCTTCGTAATTAGAAAATGCATCGAGATCTTTATCGTCAATCAAATAAAGTACCTGCATTATAGAATCGTTACGTCGATATTGAGTATCGTAATGTGCTAGCTTATATGTTTTGTTATCTGCTAGAAGAATTATTAAATCGTCCTTAATTTTTTTCCCTTCTTTCTTATCAGGAAAAGGCGTGGGCTGCAGTGCTACGAAATAATGTTCTTTGTCTGTAACAATATTAATTTTCAACGATTTTGATTTTGTAGTGTAAAAAGTCTGCTGGCTCAAAATAGTAGATCATACTCCCATCTGCCTGCACCCTATTTTTTATTTCACATTGAGCAACGCCTTTCGCATTAAAAACAAAAAACAAAAATAAAACGACAATCTTCATTTCCATAATGCTCAAAATTAAATTGTTAGTTTAACAAATTTACTCTTTTTATTTCAAAGAAAATTACTGGCCAGTTTCTTCTTCTTGATCAGCTTTTTTAATTACTATATAATTTACAGGATGGCTTGACGAAAAATACTGAATTTGTTCTTCTTCGTTTTCATGAGAAAAAGTAACGAAATTTCCGTTTTCATCAAAATGTTTCATGAAAGGATCAAGGCTTGGATCAAAATCTGGACGTTGCCAATCGTAAACAATTGGTTTTGCATATTCGGGCGCTTTGTAAAATAAAGTCAAAACAAAACCCGTAATAAGTCCTGCTAAATGCCCTTCCCAAGAAATAGATTGATCAACATCGGGAAAAACATACCATATCATTCCGCCATAAAGCAAAATCACAGTTAAGGATAATGCAACCAATCTATAATATTTAGTCTGAATACCTTTAAAAAAAATAAAACTAACCAAAACATAAATTAATCCGCTTGCCCCAATATGAAAATTCTCTCTTCCTACTACCCAAGTAATCAATCCTGAAAATATTATTCCATAACTTATAACTCCAAAAGTTTGTTTTGGATAAAAAAACTGCATTGCCGCCAATAGTATTACAAGCGGAATACTATTATTGTATAAATGATCTAAATTTTCATGAATAAATGGACTGAAGAAAACACCTCGCAGTCCAATAAAATCGCGAGGGTAAATTCCGAATCGGTAAAAATCAAAATCAAAGCGAATCTGAAGCCAATATATTATCCATAAAAAAAGGACAAAAAACAATGGAAGTCCAATAACCGAATTTGAAAACTTAAAATTAGTGTCGCTCATATTTTTAGAAAATAACATCTAACAGAACTCAAAAAACTATCCAAAAATAATTTACTGATATTTTGTCATACCAAGATAAAGAATTGTCTCAAATCAGAACAATCGATCTCTCCATGAACTGTTTTAACTTTTGAATGAATGAAATTTAAATCTTAAAATAGTAATTTTGTAATATGGAAGCACCTTTAGCAGAGCGTATTCGTCCGCAAAAATTAGAAGATTATATAAGCCAACAACATTTGGTTGGTCCAACCGGTTCTTTAACACAGCAAATTTCAAAAGGGATAATTCCTTCATTGATTTTCTGGGGACCTCCAGGAACAGGAAAAACAACTTTGGCACAAATTATTGCGCAAGAATCAAAGAGACCGTTTTATATTCTAAGTGCCATAAATTCTGGTGTAAAAGATATTCGCGATGTTATTGAAAAAGCAAAACAAAGTGGCGGACTTTTTACGGCTAAAAATCCGATTCTATTTATAGACGAGATCCACAGGTTTAGTAAATCACAACAAGATTCACTTTTAGTCGCTGTCGAGAAAGGTTGGATAACATTGGTCGGTGCTACAACCGAAAACCCCAGTTTTGAAGTAATTCCTGCATTATTGTCACGTTGTCAAGTTTATATACTAAATGCTTTTACAAAAGCCGATTTAGAAGCTCTTTTGCAGCGTGCAATGAAAACTGATGCCTATTTATTGACAAAAAAAATAAATTTAAAAGAAACAGAAGCATTATTGCGTATTTCTGGTGGTGACGGAAGAAAACTCTTAAATGTATTTGAACTCGTCATTAATGCTTCTGCTGGTGATGAAATTACAATTACTAACGATCGCGTTTTTGAACTTGTACAACAAAACACGGTTCTTTATGATAAAACTGGCGAACAACATTACGATATCGTTTCTGCCTTTATTAAATCTATACGAGGCAGTGATCCTAATGGAGCCGTTTATTGGTTGGCCAGAATGATTGAAGGCGGCGAAGAAGTAAAATTTATTGCTAGAAGAATGCTAATTCTAGCAAGCGAAGATATTGGTAATGCTAATCCAACTGCACTGATAATGGCTAATAATACTTTTCAGGCTGTTACAACAATCGGATATCCAGAAAGCCGAATCATATTAAGTCAGTGTGCTATTTATTTGGCTACTTCGCCAAAAAGCAATGCTTCTTATATGGCAATTGGCAATGCTCAACAGTTAGTAAAGCAAACTGGCGATTTGCCTGTTCCTATTCATTTACGAAATGCTCCAACCAAATTAATGAAGGAATTAGGTTATGGAGACGAATATAAATATTCTCACGATTATGCCAATAATTTTGCAGAACAAGAATTTTTACCAGATGCTATAAAAGAAACGGTTCTTTACAATCCTGGAAACAATTCTAGAGAGAATAGTACCCGCGAATTTCTAAAGAACCGTTGGAAAGATAAATACGGCTATTAAACCGTATTTTGTATTTAGAATTTAACTACAATTTTTTCTGAAACTAATTTGTCATTCTGATAAGACTCAAAATACCATTGTCCGTCTTCTTTCAAAATCAAAGAACCTTGAACATTATCTTTTATCGCGATGTAAACATTTGCTTGAGAAGTCTTAAGAAGCTTCATAACTACTTTTGGAGTTTTATCTATTAATTGATAACCAGATTCTGTTGGTTGAGCATATAATAAATTAGGATCTTTTAAATCTGGCGAAACAGTCGCTGCTACTGGATTTGTTTGCGCTACTTTTACTGCAGCTGCTGCAGGAGCAACTGTCGCAGCCGCCAAAGTTTCGGCAGTATTTTTCTGTGCCACAACAGTTCTAGATGGCACTACAGACTTGCCGCTGTATTTATAGTGCAATCCATAAATCGATTTAAAAGCGTTATCTAGCGCTTCTTTATAGGCAACTTCATATTCTTTCTCCTTACTTTTACCCACTTCAGAAGTGTAAACCACTTGTCCGTAACAATCTTTTAATTCAATAAAAAGTTTAGTGACCAAAAAAGCATTGTCTTTTTTCACATCTATATATAAAACCTGACAACGATCTGTAAGTCCATCTGGTAATTGCTCGTTTGTATAATAAGCTTCAAAACCTCCTTTTAATAAATTTGATTTGGTTAATGTAGCCAAACGATATTGATTATCTGTTTTTATAAAATCATATCTTAGAGGTACAATTACAGCCCTGTAATCATTAACAGACTGCGCAAATCCAACAACTGAACATAAAAGAGCAGTAAGTAAAATTTTAATTTTCATAATTATAAATAGTTTTTTAGTTCTAATAAATGGTTAATTTGTTTATAATTTCCCGAAATATCTAATTTTTTCTCATTAAAGAAAATAGCATCCAAACCAGCATTCAACGCTCCATTTACATCTGCTTCAAAATCGTCTCCGATCATAATGCTGTTTTCTTTTGAAGTTTTTGCCAATTTTAATGCATAATCAAATATAATACTATTTGGTTTTTTAACACCTGCTAATTCTGAATTTGTGATTGTACTGAAATAATTGCCAAGCGCAGCATTATTAATTTTCTTTTCTTGAACTTGAGCAAATCCATTTGTGATGATGTGAAGTTTATATTTTGGTTTCAAATATTCCAAAACCTCAATCGCTCCATCAAAAAGATAATTGTTATCAGTAAGAAACTCAATATAATCATTTGCAATTTCCAGAATATTCTCATCTGAAACTACATAATTCAAAGCATCAAAGGATAACTTCAAACGATTATAACGCAATTCCTGATGCGTAATTTTGTCATTCTGATACAATCTCCAACATTCTTGATTGATCGGAATATATTCTTTAATAAAATCTTGAGTTGCGATTTCTTGGTACTTATTTTTAAAAATACGATCAAAAGCCATTTCTGAGTTTTTATCAAAATCCCAAAGCGTATGATCTAAATCAAAAAAGATGTCGGTAATATTGGTGTTCATGTATTAAAAAATTCCTTCATCTACAAAACTATAATATTTTGATTCAGTAATAATAACATGATCTAAAACTTTAACATCTAATATATCTCCTGCTGTTTTAATTTTCTTAGTAATTTGTTTGTCGGCATCACTTGGAACTAAACTACCCGAAGGATGATTATGACACAAAATCAAGGCTGTAGCGCCATTCTCTAGTGCTAATTTAAAAACCAATCGTATATCTACAACTGTTCCAGCAATACCTCCTTTACTTAATTGGGATTTAGAAATCACTTTGTTTGAATTATTAAGAAAAAGCACCCAAAATTCTTCATGCGGAAGTTCTCCAATAATGGGTTGCATAATATCAAAAACAGCTTTACTTGAAGTTATTTTTTTTGGTTTCGCAACATCTTCTATACGTTGCCTCCTACCCAACTCTAAAGCAGAAACAATTGAAACAGCTTTTGCTTCGCCAATACCTTTAAATTGCATTAATTGAGAAATTGTCATTTTTCCTAAAGCAGTTAGATTTTTGGCTGTAGCTAAAATTCGCTTACTTAAAGCGACAGCAGATTCATTACGGCTTCCAGAACCAATTAAGATAGCCATTAATTCAGCATCACTTAAAGCATCTTTTCCTTTGAGCATTAATTTTTCGCGCGGTTTATCATCATCAGACCAATTTTTTATAGCGAAATGCCCTCCTTCCATAATAATAATTTTAAGAAGCGAAGATATTTAAAAAAGAAGAAAAATCTTTCAAATATTATTAACCGTTCTTAAATTTTAGTATCTTTAAAAACTAAATTATCTGAAAATGAAACCATTAATCTCCTGCTTTATTTTATTATTTTTTCTATCATGCCACCAAAAAGAAAACAAAAGCGCAGACTGTTTCAAATTATACCGAACCTAAAACTTTTGCCGAAAAATTATCTCAAGCCGCAATTTCAATAATTGATCCCTCGATTGATTACGATCCTGCTTATTTCAAAATTGATTACCCAAATGGCGATGTTCCAAAAAACAAGGGAGTTTGCACAGATGTTATAATACGATCGTATCGAGTTCTAAATATCGATTTACAAAAAGAAGTTCATCAAGATATGGTTGAAAATTTTTCTCTTTATCCAAATTTAAAAAAATGGGGAATGACAAAAACCGATACCAATATTGATCATAGAAGAGTCCCGAACCTAGAGGTGTTTTTTGAAAGAAAAGGAACCAAATTACCTGTAACTCAAAACGCAAAAGATTACAAAACTGGAGAATTAGTAACTTGGATGATTAATGATAAACTTCCGCATATTGGAATTGTAACTAATAAAAAATCAGCTGACGGAAAACGTAATTTAATTGTTCATAACGTCGGCGGCGGACAAGTTTTAGAAGATTGTTTATTTGAATACAAAATTGTTGGACATTTTAAATATGAAAATTCTAATTAGATAATTAGACTAAAAAAAATGTGCCAACTACAAAAGCATTGGCACATTATCTAATTTTCAAATTGACTAATTTCTAATTAATCAAACCTTTTACATCATCAAAATTTAAACCTCCGTAATTTCCTGAACTCATTAATAAAAGTGCAGAATTTTCTAAATTTAAATTGAACAAATATTCTTTAAACTCAGTTGGATTGGTATAAATAATTAAATCTTTTCTATTGAATGCCGTAGCAATTTGCTCGTAAGTAACTTCTTCTAGTCGCTTAATTTTAACCGCATCTGGAGAATAGAAAACAACTGCAACATCAGCATATTCTAAAGCACCTTCATATTCTTTTAAAAACTCAGCATTTAAACTACTATAAGTATGCAATTCTAAACAAGCAACTAGAGTTCTATTAGGATACTGCTCTTTTACCGCTTTTGTTGTTGCGGCCACTTTACTTGGCGAATGCGCAAAATCTTTGTAAGCCACTTTTCCTTTTCCTTCAGCAATTTTCTCTAAACGTTTAGAAGCACCTTTAAAGCTAGCAATCGCTTCGTAGAAATCGGCCTCATCAACCCCCATATTTTGACAGATCCATTTTGCTCCTGCCAAATTATTTAAATTGTGTGCGCCAAAAACTTCAATTGGCATATCGCCTTCTGGAGTTTTTAATAAAGTTACTCCATCATTTACCGAATATTCTGGAGTCGAATAAGCAATTTTTCGAATCGGATTTGTTGTCGCTTCGGCAACACGTTTTACTTCTGGATCATTTTCGTTATAAACTAAAATTCCGCCATTTGTAATTTTTTCAATGAAAATTTCAAATTGCTCCACATAGTTTTCATACGTTGGAAAAACATTAATATGATCCCAAGCTATTCCAGAAATTAAAGCAATGTTTGGTTGATATAAATGAAATTTCGGACGTCTGTCAATTGGAGAAGATAAATATTCATCGCCTTCTAAAACCACAAAATCATTTTCTTCAGTCAAATGAACCATCGTATCAAAACCTTCCAACTGTGCTCCTACCATATAATCGACTGCAATGTTGTGATAATGCATTACATGAAGAATCATAGAAGTTATCGTAGTTTTTCCATGAGAACCACCTATTACAACACGAGTTTTATTTTTAGATTGTTCGTATAAAAACTCAGGATACGAATAAATCTTTAAACCTAATTCCTGTGCTTTTAATAATTCAGGATTATCCGCTTTAGCATGCATTCCAAGAATAATAGCATCAATATCTGAAGTGATTTTTTCTGGAAACCAACCCAATTCAGCAGGAAGAATTCCTTTCTTTTCTAATCTTGATTTTGAAGGTTCAAAAATAGCATCGTCACTTCCTGTAACCTGATATCCTTTGTTATGCAATGCTAATGCTAAATTGTGCATTGCGCTTCCGCCAATGGCAATGAAATGTGTTTTCATTTAGAATCTTTATTTTATGCTTCGAATTTTCGTTTTAAATCCTGCGCTTTTTTTGTGTCTTTTAGTTTGTTCAAATATAAATTATATAATTTTTGAAATGTGACTTTTGAATTGCCAATTTCATGTGCTTTCTTATAATTTTTTTCGGCAAGATCATATCTTTTAAAATACTCTTCAATTCTTCCTCTTGACAGATAGCCATCAATTGGAGAAAACTGTGCTAATTCGTTAGAATATGCAATTGCTTTTGATTCGCTTCCGCCTAAAATTCCAGGCAATTGTAAATAAATTTCAATCAATGCCCAACGCGCCTGAACATGTTTTGGATTAAGCTCGATGGCTTTCTCAAAAGCTTCTTTCATATCGCCCACCATAGAAAATGCTTTAATTTTATTCACTTCTACAGCATGCATCGCCAAACATCCTCCGTATTTAAAAAAATAATCTGCCACTGTGGGTTTCAATTCTTTTAGTTTTTTAAAATATTCCGCACCTTTTACCCAAGATTTTTGATGTGCTTCTATTTCTCCAAGATATTCCAGTGACTTTATATCTGACGGATTTGTTTTAAGGACAAATTCAAATATGAGTTTAGCTTCATCGTAATTTTTTGCGCGGAATAATTTCTCTGCTTTCTCAAAATTAGATTGTGACCAACAGTACATTGGAACAATCAAAAAGAAAATTAGCGACTTTTTCATATTTCAAAAATAAGGAAATATAAAATGCTATTTGCTTTTGAATATAAATTAGTAATTTGTACGAAAAATATAGTCAATCTTATTCCAACCTTTTTATATAAATCCCCGATCAGCTTCAAAAATACAATTACAACAATGAAAAACACTCGTGCTTTCATTCGGTATAAAATGTAAAACAATTTAAAATTTCTTACTTGAGAAAATCCAAATTTTGAAATCATCAAATGTATCTTTTGTCAGTCTAAGTAAAGTCGAACACACGCATTCAAAAGGCCCCGACTTCTATCAGCCTTGTATACTTTACACAAATTAAAAAAATAAAAAACCCGACAGCTTAAAAAACTGTCGGGTTTTATTTTATAAAAGAATTTGAGATTATTTAGCAATCGTCAATTCATCAATAATGTTTTTAGCTCCTGCATATTTGTCGATAATCCAAAGTACATAACGAATATCTACGTTGATTGTTCTTTGCAATTTAGAATCGAAAATTACGTCTCCAGCCATAGCTTCAATGTTACCGTCAAAAGCGATACCGATTAATTCTCCTTTTCCGTTAAGAACTGGCGAACCAGAGTTTCCTCCTGTAATATCATTATCTGTCAAGAAATTGATTGGCATATAACCTGCTTTATCAGCATATTGACCGTAATCTTTTTTCTTGTTTAACTCTAACAAACGAGCTGGCAAGTCAAATTCCTGATCTCCTGCTTTATATTTTTTAACCATACTTTCCATTGTGGTATAGTTGTTAATCTTAGCATCGTTACGAGGATCAACAGGTAAAGCGCGAACTTTTCCGTAAGTCAACCTCAACGTAGAGTTTGCATCAGGATATTTAATTGCGTTCAATTTAGATTCTCTTAAACCTTCTACCAATTTACGGTATGCAGTTGCAAAACCATCATCAGCTTTTGCTTGATCGTCTGTTTTAGAACGGTATTTTGTCAATAAATCATTAGAAATAATATACAACGGATCGTGCGTAATGGCTACTGGTTTTGGATCTGCTAAAAATCCTAGTACTTTTTCCTTAGTTGTAAAGTAACTCTGTTCTGTAGCTTTTGCCACATCTGCAGTAAAATCACCATTGTTAGCTGTTTTCATTTTTGCAATTTCTGGAGCAAGTCCATACTCAGCGACTTTCTCAGCATATAAGTTTAATTGAGCTGTTAAAATGTCTTTTTCTAAAGGAGCATAAAACTCACCATAAATCTTCTCAATCATTTCATTGATTTTAGGAAGCATTTCTGCTTTCTTAGCATCATTCTCTTTGTAGTAAGCAATTAATGCATTTCCTAAATTAGCAGGTCCTGTTGCGTAGCTAGAAGTACGTAAAAGTTGAGTCAAATAATTATCGTGACGCGCTTTTAAGTTTGTTTCTCTGTAATAATCGTTAATAGTCGGAATTACATTCTCGTACTTTTCTTTGTTTGCAGGTTTACTTGCCCACTCGTAGAATTTATCTTCTTGTTCTGCTTTAGCATCTACAGTTCCAGCTTTTGTTAAAGCGTCGATCATACCTTGACGGTTTTTCCAGTAGTTAGCAGTCGAAGCATATTTAGAAGCATACTGTAAACGAACAGTTGCATCTTTATCCATATACTTTTTCATTACATCCATTCCGGTTTTTGCACCTTCAACCCAAGCAGGATAAGCATATTTAATGTTTTGCTCGATTCCTCCAGCCGGCATCCAACGGTTTGTTCTGCCTGGATATCCTAAGATCATTGCAAAGTCGTTTTCTTTAACTCCTTTTAAACTTACAGGTAAATAGTGTTTTGGTTTTAATGGCACATTATCTTTAGAATATGCTTGCAGGATTTCCGTCTTTGTCAGCATAAACTCTAAACATAGAGAAATCTCCAGTTTGACGAGGCCACTCCCAGTTGTCTGTATCTCCACCAAATTTACCAACGCTTTCAGGAGGAGTTCCAACTAAACGAACGTCTGTGTAATCTTGGTAAACAAAATAGTAATATTCATTTCCTTGAAAGAAAGGGCGAACAGAAACTGTGTATTTTCCATTTTCGCTATTTTCTTTTTCAATCAAAGCGATTTCTTGCTGAATGATTGTGTTTCTTTCAGTTTCTGTCATCGTATCGTTTACTTTAGACAGGATTCTTTTTGAAACATCATCCATACGAACAAAGAAACGAACGTATAAAGATTTTGGTTTTAGTTCTTCTGAACGATTTTTTGCCCAAAAACCATTTTTCAAATGATTTTGTTCTGCAGTTGAAAGTTCTGCAATCGAACTATAGCCACAGTGGTGATTAGTAAGAACCAAACCGCTGTTTGAAACGATTTCAGCTGTACATCCTCCATTGAATTGCACAATTGCATCTTTTAAGCTATGATTATTGATACTGTAAATTTCTTCGGCTGTCAATTGCAAGCCCATTTTTTCCATATCTCTATGGTTCAATCTTTCGATAAACATCAAAAACCACATTCCTTCATCGGCTCTCATTGGGAAAGCCATAAGGCACATGGTCAAGAATAAAATTACTTTTTTCATGTTATTTTGTTTAAGTGATGCGAATATAAGCCATTTTAGCAATTATCTCAACCCAAACAATCTTAAAATTAAAAATGATATTAGATTTTTAGCCGTTTATTACGAATTTAACATTATAAAACAAAAAAGGTGCCCTGAGAACAGAACACCTTTTTGATATCTAAGTAAGCTTTACTATTCGTTAAGCATTTTCCAAAGTCTGTCTTTTAAATCTGTCAAACCTTGTTGTGCTACAGATGAAATAAACATATAAGGAACGCCTTTGAAAGAAACATCTAATTCTGCTTTCAGCTCAGCTTTCAATTCATCATCCAACATATCACACTTTGAAATTACCACAAGACGTTCTTTGTCTAGCATTTCAGGATTATACTTTGTTAATTCGTTAACCAAAATATCATATTCTCCTTTAATGTCTGCTGTATCAACAGGAATTAAAAACAATAAAGTTGAGTTACGTTCAATATGACGCAAGAAGTAATGACCAAGACCTTTTCCTTCTGCCGCGCCTTCAATAATTCCAGGAATATCAGCAATTACGAAAGATTGAAAATCTCTGTAAGCCACGATTCCTAGATTCGGTTTTAAAGTCGTAAACGGATAATCGGCAATTTTTGGTTTTGCCGAAGTCAATACAGACAATAAAGTAGATTTTCCTGCATTAGGAAAACCAACCAAACCAACATCAGCCAAAACTTTAAGTTCCAAAATCACATCCATTTCAATACCAAGCAAACCTGGCTGTGCATAACGAGGCGTTTGGTTTGTAGAGCTTCTAAAATGCCAGTTTCCTAAACCTCCTTTTCCTCCTCTTGCAAGAATCTGTTTTTCTCCATGTTCTGTAATTTCAAAAAGCGTTTCTCCAGTTTCCTTGTCTTTTACAACAGTTCCTAATGGCACTTCAATGATTTTATCTTCTCCGTCTGCACCAGTACTTCTGTCAGAACCTCCGTCTCCACCGTGACCTGCTTTAATATGACGCGCAAACTTCAAATGAAATAATGTCCAAAGCCCTTTATTTCCAACTAAATATACATGTCCACCACGACCTCCATCGCCACCATCTGGACCTCCTTTTTCAATAAATTTCTCTCTATGTAAATGCGTAGAACCTTTTCCTCCCTTTCCGGAAGAAACATATATCTTAACGTAATCTACAAAATTTCCTTCTGTCATTTTCTTTGTTTATGTAAAGTTTCAAGTTTCAGGTTTCAAGTTTCAAGTTGTTTAATATATAACCTGAAACTTGAAACTTGAAACCTGAAACAAATTTTCTCTCTACTCTTTTAATGCTTTCACAAGCACTTTATCAATCTTAACACCGTCCATGTCGATTACTTCTAGAACGAATTTTTGCCAAACTAATTTTTCTCCTTCTTTTGGAATATGAGAAAGCTCGGTCATAATCATTCCGCTTACGGTATTTACTTCATAATCGTTTGTTAACTCATCCAATTCGAAGTAAGTCAAGAAGTCGTGCAATGAATAATGTCCATCAACTAACCACGAACCATCTTCTCTTTCTATAAGCTGGAATTCGTCTTTATAAAATTCTGCGAGCATCACCAACTAAAGCTTCCAAAATATCATTAAGAGTAATCAGTCCCTGAAAAACTCCATATTCGTCTGAAACTAAAGCATAGTGGACACCCGTTTTTTTGAAATTTTCTAAAGCTTTGTACGCCGTTGTTTGCTCCATTAAATAGGGCGCGTCAGACATAATTGCCAGCTAAATCAAAATTATCGCTTTCGATGTTAGCAAAAATATTTTTAAGTGTTACGACTCCAACAATATCATCGTAATTATCATTGTAAACAGGATAGACTGCGTGAAGGTCTTGAACAACCAATTCTTTGATTTTTTCTTTATCGGCTTTTAATGGTAACATATCAACCGACTTGCGATGTGTCATTAAAGAGTTTACTTTTCTGTCTCCAATATGAAAAACACGCTCCACAATATCTTGTTCAATTTCTTGAACCTCTCCTACTTCTGTACCTTCTTTAATGATGGCTTTAATTTCTTCCTCCGTAACTTTTCCGTCAGCGGTTGGTTTTATTTGGAAAACATTCAATAAGAAATCTGTCGATGTAGTAAGCAACCAAATAAATGGAGCTGTAATAATCGAAATCACTTTCATTGGCATTGCAACCATTTTCGCAATTGCTTCTGGATAATTTAATCCGATTCGTTTAGGAAGTAATTCTCCCAAAACCAATGAGAAGAAAGTTAAAACTACAACTACAATTCCCACCGCAATAGAATGTGCGTAAGGTTTAAGAACTTCAAATCCTGCTACAAAAAGCTCAACATCTGCAGTAATTTTGTCACCAGAATAAATACCTGTCAAAATTCCGATAAGGGTAATTCCGATTTGTACTGTCGATAAAAACTTATTTGGGGAATTAGCTAAGTCTAGTGCCGTTTTTGCACTATTATTGCCTTTTTTCGCAGACTGTTTCAAGCCTGTTTTTACGGGCCGAAATCAAAGCGATTTCAGACATGGAGAAAACTCCGTTTAATAGAATTAGAAAAAATATAATTAGTATTTCCAATTGATAGTGGATTCGTTATAAAATGGTCTCGTTAAATGTAATTTGTAATCTTAAAAAATGGCTGTGAATTAAAAAACTAATTTTTCTAACTCAAAAACATTGATCATCAAAAACATTTGAAAAGCCCGTTTTAGAGTTAGAAAAATAGTTTTTTTTGCGTCCCGATAGCTATCAGGATTCACGTACAGCTGGAATAAGTTTCTACAAATTATCTATAACTGACGTTAATCGCTCTGTAATTTGTTCGATAGTTCCGATACCGTCTACGGCATGAAACTTACCTTGTTCTTTATAATATCCAATAAGAGGAGCTGTTTTCTCATTGTACTCTTGGTATCTTACACGAATTTTTTCTTCGTCTTGATCGTCAACTCTTCCGCTTGTTTTTCCTCTCTCTAATAGACGCTTTACCAAAATTTCGTCATCAGCTTCTAAAGCGATTGTTGCTGTTACGCTAGATCCGATCGTTGGTAAAAACTGGTCTAAAGCTTCTGCTTGATTGATTGTTCTTGGGTAACCGTCGAACAAGAATCCTGCAGTATCTGGATGTTTTTTTACCTCATCAATTAACATTGCAGTTGTTACTTCGCAAGGAACCAACTCTCCGTTGTCCATAAAAACTCTTGCTTGTTTTCCTAGTTCAGTATCATTTTTTAAATTGAAACGAAAAATATCTCCTGTTGAAAGGTGTGTTAAATTGTATTTTTCTTTTAAAAATTCTGCCTGAGTTCCTTTTCCTGCACCAGGCTTTCCAAATAAAACGATGTTAATCATAATTGAAATGAGTGTTGTTACTTCTGTCTTTCAGAAGTTTTAAAATGAATATATAGTTGTGTTTTGTTATTCTGCTAATTTGTAAACTTCAGTAAGGTTTCTTCCTAAACCATCATAGTCTAAACCGTAACCTACAATAAATTTGTTCGGAATACGAATTCCGATATAATCTATCTTAATGTCTTTTTTATAAGCTTCTGGCTTAAAAAACAACGTTGCAATCTTAAAATGCTTTACATTTTGTGCTTTAAATAAATGCTTCAATTCTTCTACAGTATTTCCTGTGTCGACAATATCTTCGATCACGATTACAGTTCTTCCTGAAAGATCGTGACTGATACCTATTAATTCTTTAACCGATTCTGTGCTTTCTGTTCCTTCATACGAAGCCATTTTGATGAATGAGACTTCGCACGGTTTTTTATATTTTTTCAGAAAATCTGACACCACCATAAAAGCACCATTCAAGACTCCAATAAAAATTGGTGTATCATCACCAAAATCATCTTCTACCTGAGCGACCATTTTAGCCAAAGCAAAATCAATTTCTTTTGCCGAAATAAACGGAACAAATTGTTTATCGTGAAGTTGTATCATTATTTTTCTTTTTAAAATAATGGACAAAGATAAAGAATTAGAACTTAACAGCTTCTATCAAAACAAACTGTATTCGAGATATTTTTTAGGAATGTTAAATCTCAGTTAATCTTTACAAATATTTTTTTGTCACTCTACATATTTTAAGTAAATTGTTATGATCTAATTATTTAACTCCAAAAAACCAATGAAAAAATCCTTAGCCCTAATTTCGATACCGTTATTAGCCGTAATGACTGCCTGTAATGGGCAAGTAAAAAAAGAAGAAAAAGAAGCCCTAGCCAAACAATCTGGCAATGTTGTAAAAACTTCTATTGGAGAAATTACGCTTCCCGCTCCTTACGCAACCGAATCTAAAACCAAAAATAGCAAAGTAATTGGATGGCCAGAAGGCAAAACGCCAAAAGCGCCCGAAGGTTTTACAGTAACTAAATTTGCTGACGGATTTGAGAATCCACGATGGAGTTATATAGGTCCAAACAATGATATTTTTGTTGTTGAAAGTGGCACCAGAACAAGCAAAAACCAAATTATAGTTTTGCGCGACAATGATAAAGACGGAACATATGAAACTCGCGAAGTTTTTATTTCTGGTTTAAACAGGCCTTTAGGAATGTTAATCCTAAAAGACTTTTTTTATATTGCCAATACTGACGGACTTTACCGTTATCCTTATAAAAACGCACCATTAAAATTAGAAACTCAAGGAACTAAAATTGTTGAACTGCCAGCCGGCGGATACAACAATCACTGGACAAGAAGTTTGCTTGCTAATCCCGAAGGAACAAAAATTTATATTGGTGTTGGTTCAGGAAGCAATGTGGGAGAAAACGGAATGGATAAAGAAGTTCGCCGCGCTGCAATTTTAGAAATTAACCCTGATGGAACTGGCGAAAAAATTTATGCTGAAGGCCTTAGAAATCCAATGGGAATGGATTGGAATCCAGCCAACAAAAAAAGAACTTTGGACAGCGGTGAATGAAAGAGATGAACTTGGAGATGATTTAGTTCCAGATTATATTACAAGTGTAAAAAGAGGCGGTTTTTACGGATGGCCTTATTCGTATTTTGGAAGTATTCCTGATCCAAGATGGAAAGGTAAAGGCGAACGAAAAGATTTGATAGAAAAAGCTATTGTTCCCGATGTTCCTGTTGGCGCTCATACCGCTTCTTTAGGATTGGCTTTTTACACGAAAGATGCTTTTCCTGCAAAATACAGAAATGGCGCTTTTGTAGGTCAGCATGGTTCTTGGAATCGATCTATAATTTCAGGCTATAAAGTTTTATTTGTTCCTTTTAAAGACGGAAAACCTTCAGGAAAACCAGAAGATTTTTTAACTGGTTTTATTTCTGACAATGATAAAGCTGAAGTTTACGGACGTCCAGTTGCAGTTACTGTAATGAAAGACGGATCGCTTTTGGTAAATGATGATAGCGGAAATACTATTTGGAAGGTTACAGCAAAGAAATAAATTCCAATTCCGAAAATTATCGGAACAAATTTTAAAAAGAAAATTTTAAACACATAGAGACATAGATTTTTGTTTAAAAAGATGTTATTAAGAAAATTAGTTTTCGCACATAGTTATTATGTGGCTTTTGACAAGTAAAACGCCTTTTTTGCCTCAATCAATGCTGTGTTTCTATGTGTTAAAATAAAACTGCCTTTTAATCAGCTCATTTTATGCCCTCCAAAAAATATTTTCTCCTTCTCTTTATTCTTTTTACTTCTAAAAGCATCTCAGCACAAGAAAAAATTCAAAATATTGATTCAGTTAAAACTCAAAAACTGAATGAAGTTTTAATAAGTCCGCTTCATATTAATCGTGATTTACAAAATAGTCCCGCTTCAATTGGTATTTTATCCGAAAAAGAATTACTTCGAAATAACACAACTGATATTAGTAATGTCATCAATACAATTCCTGGCGTTTTTATGCAGTCTTCCAATATTACCACAACCCGAATTTCGATTCGTGGAATTGGCGCGAGAACTCCTTATGGGACGAATAAAATTAGAGCTTTTTATGGAAGTATTCCATTAACTTCAGGAAACAGTGAGACTGTAATTGACGATATCGATCTTCAAAACATCAATCAGATTGAGATTATAAAGGGCCCGCTTTCTAGTGTTTATGGTGCTGGTTTGGGCGGTGCGATTTTGATTTCTCCTCAATCATTAAAAAGTGGCAATTATCAAGCTGAAATCAGTTCGGTTTTTGGCTCTTACGGATTATTGAAAAACAGAATAAGTTTTGATTTAAATGAAAATAATGCATCTTTAAATCTGAGTTATCACAATCTAAAAACTGATGGCTGGCGCGAAAACAGTGCCTATAATCGTGAAGGAGTTACACTTGGCGGAGAATTATTCAGAAAGAAAAACAGCAAACTGACTTATTTTTCGAATTACACCTATTTAAAAGCATATATTCCGAGTTCGATCAATAAAACCACTTTCGAAAATAATCCACAGGCAGGTGCACCGACTTGGGTTGCTTCAAAAGGATTTAAAGAATACAAATCGACTTTGGGCGGATTGGCTTACGATTTTAAAATCAATGATCATTTAAACAATTCGACTTCTGTTTTTATCAATTACAAAGACAGCAATGAACCGCGTCCTTTTGATATTTTGCGTCAATATACTTTTGCTTCGGGCGTGAGGACACAGTTTTCTGGAGATTTCAATATTGGAAAAATCAAAAATCAATTTATTGCTGGATTGGAATATTTCAGAGATAATTATAGCGGAAATACTTTTCAAAATCTCTATCAGCAAAATAACGGAAATGGAAGTTTGCAAGGCGATCAGCTTACAGCAACGAATCAGAAAAGGCGTTTTTACAATATCTTTTCTCAAATCAGAACTTTGCTTTCTGACCAATTTGAAATTCAGGCAGGTTTAAATTATAATAAAACCAAATTTGAATTGCAGAATGATTTTCCCGCTTCCGCAAATAATCCAGTGGAGCAATATAGTTATGATGGCATTTTTTCGCCACAACTTTCTTTTTTGTTCAAGCCAAATGAAATCCAGACTTTTTACTTCTCTGCAAGCCGAGGATTTTCTCTTCCTGCAACCGAAGAAACTTTAACAAGCACAGGAAATATCAATCAAAACATAAAACCCGAAACAGGTTATAATTTTGAATTAGGAAGCAAACTTCATCTTTTCAGCAAAAAACTATATGCTGAAATTGCCGTTTACCGAATGGAAATTAAAGATTTATTGGTTGCCAAAAGAATTGGAGACGATCAATATGAAGGCGTAAATGCTGGAAAAACATTTCATGAAGGAATCGAAATTGCATTAAAACACAATTGGACAATCAATAGAACTTTCAATTTAAACTCTTACACTGGCGCTTCTATCGGAAATTATGAATTTAAAGAATTTGTCGACAACGGAAATGATTATTCTGGCAACAAATTAACTGGAGTTCCTGCCAATACTGCAAGTGCTGGTTTTAATTTGAATACCAATTCAGGTTTTTATTTTTCAGCAGATTTTCAGTTCACAGATAAAATTCCGATGAATGATTCAAATGCCAATTTTTCAGATTCTTATTCTTTACTAAATTTAAAAACAGGTTATCAATTTGAAATTTTGTCTGGATTAAAAGCGCATCTCGATGCAGGAATTAATAATGTTACAAACGAAAAATACGCTTCCATGATTTTGACCAATGCAACCGGAGTTGGAAATGCACAACCACGATTCTATTATCCAGGATTGCCTATAAACTATTACGGAATTATCTCATTAAATTACTTATTTTAGCATTGTACTAAATACAAAAAACAATGCCATCTGAATTGCAAAAAAAATTGGATTATGTAAATGCTTATAGAGAAAATCGTCTAAAAGCAGCGCAGGATGTTTTAGAAAATCCATCGCTTTTTAGTGAATTGGTTTCGATTTGCTTTTCACCAGAAGATAAAAACAATCATAAAGCCTGCTGGATTTTAGAATTTGTTTCGTACGAAGAATTGCATTGGCTCCAGCCTCATTTAGATTTTTCTGTTCGAATCTAAAAATTTTAAAAGACGAAAGTTCCATGCGTCCAATCGCAAAAGTGACGCAGCTTTTGGTAAAATCTCATTACAAAAAAAACGAAAATAGTATTTCTCTTTCCGAAAACAACTTACAAGATATTATTGAAGCTTCTTTTGATTGGTTGATAAACGATGTCAAAGTGGCAACAAAAGCCTATTCTATAAGAACTTTATATGTTTTAGGAAATCATTACGACTGGATTCACCCCGAACTAAAAGTGATTATTGACAAAGATTTCGGAGACCATTCAGCAGCCTATAAAGCCGTCGCCAAAGAAGTTTTGAAGAAAATAAAATAGTTCTTATAGCCACGAATTACACGAATTTTCACGAATTATTTTTTTAAATTCAGCTAAAAAAATTCGTGAAAATTCGTGTAATTCGTGGTAAACAAAAAAAATCCTTTCTAATCCTTTTAATCTGTGGCAGAAAAACTAAATTTTGGCTAAAAAAAGATTAAAAAGTATCTTTGCAAAAACACAACACAAAATGAATTATTTTTCTTCTGATTTTAAATTAGGAATATTAGGTGGCGGACAATTAGGTAAAATGCTTTTGTTCGATACCAGAAAATTTGACATACAAACTTACGTTCTAGATCCAAGCGACGAAGCGCCGAGTAAAATTGCCTGTAACAAATTCTTTCAAGGCGATTTAATGGACTATGAAACGGTTTATAATTTCGGGAAACAAGTCGATGTTTTGACTTTTGAAATCGAATTGGTAAACCTTGAAGCTTTAACGCAATTAGAAAACGAAGGTTTAAAAATATATCCATCTCCTAAAACCTTAAAAGGAATTCAGAATAAAGGTGTTCAAAAAGATTTTTACGCTAAAAACAATATCCCAACAGCACCATTCGAAAGATTTGAAAATTTAGATCAACTAAAATCTAAAATCAACGATCTGAAATTACCTTTCGTATGGAAATGTACCGAATTTGGTTATGATGGAAATGGTGTAAAAATAGTTCGCCAAGCTTCAGATTTAGATGCATTGCCAAATGTAGAATGCATTGCAGAAACTATGGTTCCGTTTAAAAATGAATTGGCAGTAATTGTAGTTAGAAATCCATCAGGAGAAATGAAAACCTATCCGGTTGTCGAAATGGAATTTCATCCAGAAGCAAACCAAGTTGAATACGTAATCTGCCCAGCAAGAATCGATGATAAAGTAGCTGAAAAAGCCAGAGCGATTGCTTTGCAAGTTTCAGAGAATTTCAATCACGTTGGACTTTTGGCCGTTGAAATGTTCCAGACTCAGGATGACGAAATTTTAGTAAATGAAGTTGCTCCGCGTCCGCACAATTCTGGACATTATTCAATCGAAGCAAGTTATACTTCACAATTCGAAAACCATTTACGCGCTATTTTAGATCTTCCTTTAGGAAACACAGATAGCAAAGTTGCCGGAATTATGGTAAATTTAGTCGGTGCCGAAGGTCATTCTGGAAATGTGGTTTATGAAAACATCGAAACCATTTTAGGATGGGACGGTGTTACTCCTCATATTTATGGAAAGAAACAAACACGTCCGTTTAGAAAAATGGGTCACGTTACAATTGTAAATGAAGATATGGCTGAGGCAAGAAGAATTGCACAAGAAGTTAAGGAAACTATTAAAGTGATTAGCGCTTAAATTAGTTTTCAGTCGCAGTTACAGTTTACAGTTTAAAACTATAATATTTTTTTAAGTATCAGGAATAACTTGAAACCTGAAACTTAAAACTTGAAACAAATAAAAAACATGAGCAAAGTAGCTATTATAATGGGAAGCATCTCAGACATGCCAGTTATGCAGGATGCAATCGACATATTAAAACAATTTAATGTAGAAGTTGAAGTAGATATCGTTTCGGCACACAGAACGCCAGAAAAATTATTCGATTTCAGTAAAAATGCACATACTCGCGGCATTTCGGTAATTATTGCCGGAGCGGGCGGTGCAGCACATTTACCTGGAATGGTGGCTTCAATGTCTCCGCTCCCTGTAATTGGAGTTCCAGTAAAATCGAGTAATTCGATTGATGGCTGGGATTCTGTTTTATCAATTCTTCAAATGCCAGGAGGCGTTCCTGTTGCAACGGTAGCTTTAAATGGAGCAAAAAATGCTGGAATCTTAGTCGCACAAATCATCGGAAGCCACGATAAAAAAGTTTTAGATACTATTATTTCTTATAAAGAAGAATTGAAAGCGGCGGTTAATAAAGCGGCTGAAAGTCTTAAATAGTTCTCAGTCTCAGTTTTCAGTCACAGTGAGCACTGAAAATTGAGACTGTGACTGAAAACTAAAAAAACAACTCTTTAGTCTCATTTTTTCATACTGAAAACTGGGACTGAGACTGAAAACTAAAAAAATGAGCGTATTAACACAATATTTCAATACCAAACATAACACAGCGCCTTTTTCGCAAATTAAAATCGAAGATTATGTTCCGGCTTTCAATGAAGGAATTGCTTTGGCTAAAGCCGAAATTGATGCGATCGTAAATAATCCAGATGCGCCGACTTTTGAAAACACAATCGTAGCAATGGATTTTTCTGGTGATGTTTTAGATCGTCTTTCTAGCATTTTCTTCAATTTGAATTCGGCTGAAACGAATGACGAAATGCAGAAAATTGCGCAGGAAGTTTCGCCTTTACTTTCAGAATTTGGAAATGACATTCGCTTAAATGCAGATTTATTTGCGAGAGTAAAAGCCGTTTATGATCAAAAAGAAAGTTTAAATCTGAATCCCGAACAAACTACTTTATTAGATAAAAAATACAAAAGCTTTTCGAGAAACGGAGCCAACCTGCCAGAAGACAAGAAAAACCAATTAAGAGAAATCGACAAAGAATTATCAAAATTGAGTTTACAGTTTGGCGAAAATGTTTTGGCAGAAACCAACAACTTCGAATTACATTTAACCGATGAGAAAGATTTATCTGGTTTGCCAGAAGGAACAATCGAAGCGACTAGATTATTAGCCAAAAATCAGGAAAAAGAAGGCTGGATTTTCACTTTAGACCATCCAAGTTATATTCCGTTTTTAACTTATGCTGATAATCGCGAACTGCGCAAAAAAATGGCGATTGCTTTTGGAGCAAAAGCATTTCAGAATAACGAATTCAACAATGAGGAAAATGTTCTGAAAATTGCAAAACTTCGTCACGAAAGAGCCAATTTATTAGGTTACAAAACACACGCACATTTTGTTCTAGAAGAAAGAATGGCCGAAAGCCCAGAAAAAGTTTTTTCTTTCTTGAATGATTTATTGGCAAAAGCTAAACCAGCGACTCAAAAAGAATTTGCTGAATTAACTGCTTTCGCGAAAGAATTAGACGGAATCGAGCAATTAGAAAAATGGGATGGTGCTTATTATTCTGAGAAATTAAAACAACAGCTTTTTAATTTAGATGATGAAAAACTGAAACCATATTTCCAATTAGAAAAAGTTTTAGACGGTGCTTTTACAGTTGCCAAAAAATTATACGGCTTAACTTTTACAGAGGTTTTTGACATTGATAAATACCACGAAGAAGTTACAACTTACGAAGTAAGAGATGCCGAAAACAATTTGGTTTCGATTTTCTACGCTGATTTCTTCCCAAGAAAAGGAAAAAGAAATGGTGCTTGGATGACTTCATTCAAATCACAATATGTAAAAGACGGCGTAAACGAAAGACCACATATTTCTAATGTTTGTAATTTTACAAAACCAACGGAAACAAAACCTTCGTTATTGACTTTTAATGAAGTAACAACTTTATTCCACGAATTCGGACACGGATTACACGGAATGTTGGCCGACACAGTTTATCCAAGTTTATCGGGAACTTCTGTTTATTGGGATTTCGTAGAATTGCCAAGTCAGATTATGGAAAACTGGTGTTACGAACCGGAAGCATTGGCCTTGTTTGCGAATCACTATGAAACGGGAGAAATTATTCCGATTGAGTACGTTCAGAAAATCAAAGAAAGTGCGAGTTTCCAAGAAGGTTTAGCAACATTACGCCAATTAAGTTTTGGATTATTAGACATGGCTTGGCACGGACAAGATCCAACAAACATTACAGATCTTAAAACTTTCGAAACAGAACAATTTGCTAACACGCAATTATATCCAGATGTAAAAGAAAATGCGATGAGTACCGCTTTTTCACATATTTTTCAAGGTGGATATTCTTCTGGATATTACAGCTACAAATGGGCTGAAGTTCTAGATGCAGATGCTTTTGAATATTTCCATGAAAATGGAATTTTCAACAAAGAAATCGCTAAAAAATTCAAAGACAATGTACTTTCTAAAGGAGGAACAGAACATCCAATGGTTTTATACAAACGCTTTAGAGGTCAAGAACCTAAGCCAGAAGCTTTATTGAAAAGAGCTGGATTATTATAGAGTTTCTAAGATACTAAGCTCCTAAGTTGCTAAGTTTCCTAGAGAATTAAATTTTAAAACCGAAGTAGAAATGCTTCGGTTTTTTATTTGGTTTTACTTTAACTATCTTAGCCTTTTTAAATCTTAATCTTACAAAATACATTTTGAAAAAATATTTTAAAATAGCTCTTTATCTTGCCATTATAGGATTGGTCGCGATTGTTTCTATTAATTATTATGTGAAATCTTCGACCAAGAACCATATCTATTATTCAGTAAAAAAGTTTCCGAAAAACGATGTCGGAATTATCTTTGGCGCTGGAATTAACGGGAATCAACCAAGCAAGTATTTAAAGGACCGACTTGATGCAGGAATTATGCTTTGGAAAGCAAAACGTATCAATAAAATTCTACTTTCTGGAGATAATGGCCGTGATGAGTATGATGAATTGACGGTAATGAAAAATTACTGTTACAATCATGGCGTTGACACTACGAAAATCTTTATTGATTACGCGGGATTTGATACGTATTCAACAATGTATCGCGCCAAACATATTTTTAAGATTAAAAAAGCAACTTTAATTTCACAGGAATATCATTTAAACCGTGCCATTTATATTGGACAAAAACTAGGCATTAAATCTTCTGGATATTCTGCTAATAATGGAGAATATCTTGGATATAATTATGTTCGTTTTAGAGAGTCTCTTTCTATTTGTAAATCCTTTTTTGATGTTTTGCGAAATCGCGAACCTCATTTTCTAGGCGGAGAAATTAATATTAATGGAGAATCAAATTACTCTAAAGAAGATAAGCGATAAAATACTAAAATCAAGAAAGCAAGAAAGTTTTTAAATTTGTACCGCTTGGATATTTTTTTGCCCAAGTTTGTCCATTTGAACTCCAACCATTATTCATATCATAAGATACGGTTCTGGAATGATCTGCACTTGCAGTCAAATCAACCATTATTCCAGGATTTTCGGCAATTGAAACAACCGTATTGTTTTCAATGTTATTATTAGTAAACATTAAAAATGCTTTATTAACAGGTGCAATTTTAATATTCTGTCCGTAATAGGAGTTAAAAGTACAATTTCCATAATACTTCTCTTCACTATTATTGTAAATAGAAATTCCTGTTGAATATCTATTATTTGAGTTATTTTGGATTAATACATTATCAAAAGTATTTAAAGAATCAACAGAAACCTTACCTGAATTTTCAATAAGCATGCGTTGTTTTAATTCAATTTGATAACTTGAACCTGATACAGAACTTCTACCTGTGGCGCTTCCTTTCTGCGGTCCCAATTGAGGTATGTATATAACGCTATTTTCTTTAATTTCACTTGTCGATAAATAACTGCAAAGAGTATCTTCCCATTCAATCAAAACAGATTGCAAAAAATCTTTAGTGATACTCCAGCATAAAGGCACAAATAACGAAGGGTTTTCGGTTTTACTGGCAAGAAAGCAACATAAAGTGTAATTTCCTTGATTTAATATTTCTACCGTATCTTGAGAAAACGTAGTTATTAATGAATATTTCATCAGCTTTTTTTTAAATGTTGAAATAAGGTTTTTCGAATCCTGTATACTAGATATAAAAATTACTCTTCACCAAATAATGATGAAGAGTAATAAAACTTATCAATACAAATTATTTGTTTTTATCACTTAGAGCTTTTTCATCTCTACTTGTGTTTTCAATTAACAGTTTTTTTAAATCTGTAAAAGCATCGAAATTTTTTAGCCACGTTCCTCCGCCAGCATCCCAGCCTGAGTCTATCGAATAATTAGTTTCGCGTGAAGTTACTCCTGTAAGATTAATAAAAGCTCCAGCCGACATTGCTTTAGTAATTACCGTTGCAGTTACAATTTGCTCTGTAGAAAAAATCAATGCAATTTTAGTAATTGGCGTAATCACTCTTGAAGATCCAGCTCCTAAAATTGGAAAAGCACATAAAATATTTGATTTACCATTTACCAATTGATTAATTCCAACTGTAAATTGCTGTGTATCTTTATTAAGAAAAGATACAGCACCATCATATCCGTCTGTACTAGATTCAATATTTCCAGAACCTTTTTCTATCGTTACTAATTGTCCTAAATCAGTTGCAATTGTGTTACTTGCTTCAATTTTAGTTTTAGGCGCAATTGTAGTGGTCGAATTGTATGCTTGAAACTCTTCTTCCCAAGTAATTTTTGTTTTCCCCAATAATTTTTCTGTTGGTAGATTAAACCAAACAGTAGGAGAACCATCACCAGTAGCCGCTACCGATTTAAATCCGTATAAAGAATATCCCTGATCTTTTAAAATTTTTACATCAGCCGGACTAATATTAATTGTTGTGGTAAAAGTTGCCATAATTTCATATTTGTTTGTATGTCCCTACTCATTGGCTTTTCGGGTTCCGCCCTGCATTATTTCCTGAATGCAAACAGTTCGTTTTTTAAAGTGGGTATTGCTCCGCTAAAATGCATTAAGCACTTTTCTTTCCAAACTTTGCAGTACCATCTTTCGTAGCTCCCGTAGTACACGGATAACTATCTCCACTCACTCTTGTACCACTTCTAACTTCATAGGTATATCCAGATTTAACTTCTCCCCATGATAGAACGGCAGAAAAACCTTCTTTATCTAAAGTTCCGTCTCCGTCAGCGTCTTTGACACTATTTCTGTAAAAATGTAATTTGCTCATAATTTTCTTATTTGATTACTAATTTTAATTTAAGCTATCGGCTTTTTTCTTTGCCGATAACATTTTTCATCTCTACTTTATTCGGGTTTCAATACATCTATTTATAACCTTTTAAAGCAAATTTGTAGCACTAAAAAAAAATCTTAAACTCAAACAAAATTTGATGTAACAGTAATGTCTCTCTTGTAACTTATTGGATATATTATATACCAGGTATTTCTGTTATCTTTTTTTATTTGAATTTGGACTCTTATCTTTCTTATCTGCAGAATAAGTTAACAAGCTTCTTAGATTCAATTTGTACAAATCCTGAATTCTAATAAGTCAAAATTACAAGTCAATCACTCATTTAACTTGTACAAAATCAGCCACTTATTATCAATTTGATTCATATTCCTTTTTTAATAAATTAATGAAGGGGAATAAAGTAGTTCTGCTTTCATATTTACTGGGACTGCAATTAAAATTTTTCTTGAAGACACGAGATAAATGGGCAACATCAAAAAAACCAGCAAGAAAAGCGGCTTCAGTTATTGATTTGTTTTGTAGCACTATTAATTCGGTAGCGTATTGAAGACGTATATCGCGAAGGAGGCGAACTGGTGAGAACTCAAATAAGGATTTCACTTTCCGATTGAGATTTGAGGAACTCATAAAAAGTTTGTCTGATAGCATTTCTATAGAAAATGCTTCATTATCAAGATTATCAATAATAGTAATTAGCAATTTTGCAAACCATTTATTTTCATCCTTTAATTGAATTAGTTTATTAAAACACTCATCGTTAAGAGGAATTTTCCAATCATGAGGATTAAAAACAATTATAAGTCCGTTTTTACGATATGCCAATGGAGAAATCCCAAATTCCTGCTTGAACTTACGGCTGAAATGAGTTACACCGCTAAAACCACAATAAAACGCTGTTTCTTCTATAGAATATCTGTTTTGACTCAGAATATGCTTTGCTAGATCCATTTTATAATGCAAAATGAGTTTCTTGGGCGAGAAACTCATTTCTTTTTTCATCTTACGGTTAAGCTGAGATTTGCTAATTTTCAATTGATTTGCTAATTGGTAAACGCCAAAAGATGCATCTGTTTTTTTTCTTGTATTATAACATGCACTTGACTTAAAAAAGGCTCATTTAAAAAATAATTACTTAAATCAAATGCACTTTTCTTTCTTTCGAATTCTTTCATGATTAATTTGTTTTTGGATAATATTTAGTGGTTAATTCTTTATTTGTTTAAAAAAGCGCAAACAAAAAATGTATCTTATATCTTTCAAAAAAAATATAAGGCATACGAATTTACACATAAAAGTATTGCAAACAATCACAAAAAGTAATCTAAAACTGTCAAATCAAACAAAACTAAATAATAGAGAAACAAAAAAGACCTACAAAGAATATTCTTTGTAGGTCTCTTTATTTTTATAACTTAATTTTACTCTTTCTCTAAAACTCTTTTTGCCAACTTTCCAACAGTTAATCCTTGAACTACAATTGAGAATAAAACAACAATATAAGTTACCTCAAGCAACAAGTTTTTATATTCGCTTTCTGGCATTGAAAGAACTAACGCAATAGAAACTCCACCGCGAATTCCTCCCCAAACCAAAACCATCAATGAACCTTTATTGTAAGCCGATTTAATTCCGAAGAACTTAAAGATATCGAAGAATTTCCAAGGTAAAACAATCGAAGTTAATCTTGAAAACAGTACAATAAAAATGGCAACAATACCTGTCAACAACTGTTTGTCTAAATTTGGAAGCAATAATAATTCGAAACCAATAAATAAAAACAAAACGGCATTTAGAATCTCATCAATAAGTTCCCAAAATTTCCCTAAATAATCTTTGGTCACTTCGCTCATGGCCACTTTTTTACCATAATTTCCAATAATCAATCCGGCAACAACCATTGCTAACGGACTCGAAACGTGTAAAGCCTGTGCCACCAAAAATCCTCCTGTTACTATGGAAAGCGTTATAAGAACAGAAACTTTATAATCGTCAATTTTTTTCATGACTCTTGAAGCTGTAAATCCGAAAACCGCTCCTAATAAAAGTCCACCGATTCCTTCTTCTATAAATAACAAAGAGATCGAGCTAAAAGTTGCATCAAATGTTGGATCGGTTGCCATTTTTAGAACAACAGCAAACATTACTACTGCTACTCCATCATTAAACAATGACTCACCAACAATTTTAGTTTCTATTCTTTTTGGAACTTTTGCTTCTTTTAAAACTCCTAAGACCACAATTGGATCAGTTGGAGAAATTAGAGTTCCAAAAACTAAACAAAATATGTAAGGTATTTTTATTCCTAAAAGTGGCGCGATATAAAATAGAAGCATCGAAATTATCAAAGCCGATAAAACAACACTTACCGTAGAATAAATCATAATAGGCACTTTTTGTTCTTTCAGATCAGCCATATTTACGTGCAATGCTCCAGCAAATAAAAGAAAATTCAACATGGCTCCCATTAGGATTTCGTTGAAGTCAAATTCCTTTATTAAATCAAAAAAATGCTTAGTAGTTGCAGGAAAATAAGAATCTCCCAAAAGGCGAATTCCAACCGAAACCAGCATGGCAATAATCATGATTCCGATGGTTCCAGGAAGTTTTAAAAATCTTAAATTCAAATAGGCGAAGAAAGATGCCAATACAATTAGCACCGAAAATGTGTAGTATAATTCCATAAATTGTGATTTTTACAAAAATAGCTGTACCATTATTTAATCAAAAATTTCGTGCGTTGAATTAACATAACTTTATTATTCGTTAAATAACTTCGAACCATTACTATAAATAAAAGCCAAAGTAAAATTAAATCTACTTTGGCTTTATAAAATCGAAATAGTATAATTTAGTTTCTAATATGAAAATTATTTTTTTACTTTTTCTCTTTAATAAATTTCTCTAACTGTTTAACTTTCAAAGCCTCTATTTCTTCTATACGTTTTGCTCTTGAGCTAGCAGAATTAGTAGCATTTTTACCAGTAAGTGCAACTGCAGGTTTGGTAAATAGTAAATAATCTCCAAATAAATGACTTAAGAATAATGGAGATTTACCTGGTCTTTTGTCGTCAAAGTTTTCAGATTGATGGCAATAAAAACAACTAATTAAATTTGTATTATTAATTTGGTGTATATCATTTTGGAAAGTCTGCGTATAGGTTTCCATTGTAATATTTGCCAAATTAACCGAACCTCTTGCTAATGAATCTGGAAGTGCACTTGAAATATCTCTAGTGACAATTGCTTTGATTTGATCTTGAGAAGAAAATCCATCAAAATCTAACCAAATAGAACCATTATAAAAATAATTATTAAAAACATCTTTCAGATTAGAAGCGACGCACTTATTAATATTATCTATATTATTAAAGTTAACTGGTTCTGTCTGACTTGTTGCCATAAACGAACCCGTACCTAAATCTTTTGGAATACCATACTCATAAAGAATAAATGCCTTATTTGGAGTAATCGGCGAGGCTGTACTTTTTTGCCATTTAATCCCATTTATACCAGTACTTGTTCCTTTTTC
Organism: Flavobacterium ginsengisoli; assembly: GCF_029625315.1. NCBI lineage: Bacteria > Pseudomonadati > Bacteroidota > Flavobacteriia > Flavobacteriales > Flavobacteriaceae > Flavobacterium > Flavobacterium ginsengisoli. The sequence continues at coordinate 4,223,568 of NZ_CP121110.1, read as the reverse complement.
ATAAAACAACATTTCATTTGCAGCTGTTACAGAATTGTTTTTCTTATCGTAGACAGGCGCCATATCTTTATGCTCAAAAGTAGCCCAGACAAATTCAGGATGATTTTTTACAATCCCCACCACGTGCATACCTAATAATGCCACAGTTCTTACAACATATTTCCCTTTATTGTTTAAAACAGCGAGCTTTTGTTGTAAAATAATTTTTTTGTCGCTCTTTTGCAATTGCATCTATGTTAATCCAGGAAACTTTTAATTCTAATGCCCCAACAGGAAATGTTTCTGAATTCGAAACCGGTAATTTTCCGCTGTTGATCAACGCAGCAGTCGTAACGGCCTTGTCTTTTAGCAGATTGTTAACGTGAATTGAATAATAAACAGTATCTGCAGCATTGTTAAATTTTGGATTAGATCGCAAAATGCCACGGGAACCAGCCTGATTAATAGAACTCAGCGCTAATTTTATACCTAACTGTGGTGCTACATCTTCCATTTGAGGACTCACCAAAGTTAAAGAATCTAAAAAGAAAGGATTTCCGCTTGGCAAAGGTTTTGTTACCCACAAAAACTTTTGCCATGACCATTGATGAAAATCACAGTTTGTAGTCGTCTTGCTATCAAACGGACTTCCATCACCTTCTGCTGGAGCTGGAGTCTGTTCATGGGGAAACCAGCTAGACTCACATTCGCATGGCGTCGAAGGTACCGATGCATTCGCATATCCAGAAGATGAATCATATTTGTTTATTATTTTTTCCTTATTTAGAAAAAAGAGTGTAACAGCTGCTATCAAAACAACAACTACTAAACCGATTATAACTTGTTTTCTTTTCATTTGTTTTTTTTTGATTAAGTTTTTTTTTAGGGAATTGAATGTAAAAGAGCCGCCTATTACAGACGGCTCCTCTAAATCCAAATTGTAAATAACACACGAAAATTTAATTCATCCGAGTTACTCACTTTTTGTTTTTTTTAAACCAACTCAGACTTTAATTCTTTTGCAACTGCAACTGGTACATTTTCAACAGCGTGATTCCAATATCCGAAACCGCCTTTGCCATTCCAAGCATTATCAATTGCTAAATGAGCATTAAATTCTGCTAAGAAAGAACCAATCCCTGGAGGCGGAACAGATTGAACGTATTGTCCTTGCAAACTCACTACCTGCGTAAATTCGCCAAACCCAGTAGAAAATATCTTTCCTTTTACTTGAACTACAATGTGGCTATCTGCTCCTTTAACAGCTTGTGTAATTACTACTGTCCCTGAAACAGAATGTTGCGATGGAACAACGACTAAACTAAATGCCGCAATTGGAGCACCTGGTGTTCCTACATTTCCGATTGTGCCTTTTGCTAAATAAGCACCTGCTAATAATTCTGACATAATTTGTTGTTTTTGGTTTCCTACTCATAAGGCTTTTCGGATGCGCCTCGTTTTTTATAGTGGGTTCTGCTCCACGCTTTTGTTAAAAAAACAGCTCAGAATTCATTTCAGATAAGTACTTAGGTTTATTTTATCAAATCAAAAGTGCAGATTCGAATAGTAGGCTTAAAATGAGAAATGAGACAGAGGCTTTTCTTACAGAAAACAAAGTAAAGAAGATTGTAAGAAAAAGAAATAAGTATAAATACCTGATTTTAAGAATATTCCTCTTTTTAAAATATCTTTCAATTATTTTTGAAAGTTTAAAAACTTTTACTTACATTTGACTCATGGAATTCAAAGAAGCAAAAAATAAGTTCGTACAAACTTGGGGAGCATTAGGTTCTCAATGGGGAATTAATAAAACGATGGCACAGATCCACGCTTTATTGATGGTTTCAAACGAACCTATTTCTATGGAAGACATTATGGAAGAATTGCAAATTTCTCGTGGAAACGCAAGCATGAATTTAAGAAGTTTAATGGATTGGGGAATTGTCTATAAAGAATTTAAAGCTGGAGAAAGAAAAGAATTCTTTACAGCTGAAAAAGATTTAGACGAATTAGCGGTTAAAATTTCCAGAGAAAGAAGTAAAAGAGAAATTAAACCAACGCTGAAAATCTTAAAAGAAGTTTCGACTATTGAAGCAAAAGATTCAGCAGAAGAAAAACACTTTGTAGATCAAACTACCAAATTATACGATTTTGTTTTGAAAGCAGATAATATGTTAGACAAAATGACTGAATTCAATGATAACTGGCTAGGAAAATTGGTCATGAAAATGATGAAGTAAAAAAATTTAATTCAAACTTTCATTTTTTTCTGAAAGTTTAAAACTTTAAAAACAATTGATATGAACTTCTTAAAAGCAGAATGGAAAAACTTAGCGCTTGTCAATTATGAAATTGATGCTGAAATCTTAGAAAAATATCTTCCTACAGGAACTGAGATCGATATTTGGGACAACAAATGTTATGTCAGTCTAGTTGGATTTATGTTTAAAAATACCAGAGTTTTAGGATTGAAAGTTCCGTTTCATATCGATTTTGAAGAAGTGAATCTGAGATTTTATGTAAAACGTTTTGAAAACGGTGAATGGAAACGTGGTGTAGTTTTCATTAAAGAAATTGTTCCTAAAAAATCTATCACTTTTATCGCCAATACTTTGTATCAAGAACATTATGAAACTCAGAAAATGAGACATGAAATAATAGAACATCAAAACACGAATACTTTTATCTATCAATGGAAGAATGACAAAGAATGGAATACAATTGAAATTGAAACCAAAAAAGATTTAAGTAAAATCGAAATCGATTCTGAAGCTGAATTCATTACAGAACATTACTTCGGCTATACAAAAATCGATGAAGAAACCACTTTTGAATATGAAGTGACACATTCAAGATGGGAACAATTTGAAGTTGTAAATCATAGAATTGATATTGATTTCGAAAAAAATTATGGAAGTGATTTTGGATTTCTTCAAACTCAAAAACCAACTTCCATTTTCTTAGCTCAAGGTTCAAAAATTACAGTGAAGAACAAAAGGAAATTGCAAATACTTCCTGTTCTGAAAGAGATGTATTAACCTCATAAATTGGGAAATCATGAATTTTAATATCATTGGGTATTTTGTTTACCTCAGCATAACCATTTTCATTATCCTAAAAGTTGGAAAAATCTGCTATAAAAACGGGAATATTTTTGTTTTAGAACTAATTCCAAATCACGCCGATCTCTGCCAAAAAATTAATCAGGTTTTACTTTTAGCCTATTACCTTTTAAACATTGGCTATTGTGCAATGACTTTAATTTCCTGGCAAAAAATTATTTCTTCGTCTCAATTGGTCGAAATACTCTGCATCAAAACTGCTGTCATAATTTTTATTATCTCAATACTGCATTACCTCAACATTTTGATTATCACCAAATACGCTAAAAAAATAATTCACAACAACTAAAATTCAAATATTATGGAAACTACAAAAATCTTAATTGGTTACGGAATTTATTTACCAGTCGCTTTATTTTTAACTTATTATGTTTCTAAAACCCTTTTCAAAAACGGAAAAATCTTTATGTTAGATATATTTAAAGGCCGCGAGGAAATTGCTGAAGCGACGAACAAACTTTTTGAAACTGGATTCTATCTTTTAAATATTGGTTTTGCATTAATGATTCTGGAACTGCAATTAAACCAAGACAGTTATCAGGAATTAATTGAAAGACTGAGTTATAAAATTGGTGGATTTTCTATTTATCTTGGCATCATGTTGTTCTTTAATTTGTATTTCTTTTTTAGAGGAAAAAGAAAAGCTAAAGAAGCTCAGAGAGAAGAAAGATTAGTTTTTAAAGCTTAATTATTTACTGTTAGGATCTGCCACGAATTTCACTAATTTTCACTAATTATTTTTAATGCAGATTGTACACATTTTAAAAATTGGTGTAATTCGTGTAATTCGTGGCTAAAAAAATCAACACAATGAACAAACTCATTATAGCAACTGGAACTGGTTTTCTTGGACAAGTTTTAATCCATCATTTCAGAGATAAATTTGAAGAAATTGTAATTCTAACCAGAGGAAAATCTAATACAATTGACGGAATCAAATATGTGAACTGGAATGCCAGAACTTTTACTGGCTGGGAAAAGGAATTAGAAAATGCTTCAGTCTTAATTAATCTCGCAGGAAAATCTGTAGATTGTCGTTATACGAAAAAGAATAAAAAAGAAATTCTTTGGTCTAGAATTGAAAGCACAAAAATTCTAAACAAAGCGGTTTTGAATTGCAAAAATCCTCCGAAACATTGGCTGAATTCATCTACGGCAACTATTTACAGATTTTCTCTCGATAAACAAATGGATGAAGTTGATGGCGAAATTGGAAATGATTTTTCTATAAATGTCGCGCTTTCTTGGGAAAAAGCATTCTTTAAAACCGAAACTCCAAAGACTTTAAAAACAGCTTTGCGAACTTCAATTGTTTTAGGTAAAAATGGCGGTGCTTTTGTTCCGTTAAAGACTTTGGCAAAAATAGGTTTTGGAGGAAAACAAGGAAATGGCAATCAGTTTGTAAGCTGGATTCACGAAGAAGATTTTGCCAATGCGGTTGATTTTATTATTGAAAAAGAAATGACTGGAGTTATAAATGTAGTTTCTCCTACTCCAATTCGAAATGTTGATTTTATGGAAAAACTTCGAAAAGCTGTTGGTTTTCCTTTTGGAATTCCGTTGAGCAAATTCTTTCTTGAAATCGGATCTTTTATTATTCGAACAGAAACCGAATTGGTTTTGAAAAGCAGGAATGTAATTCCGAAACGGCTTTGGGAAAATGGTTTTCAATTTAAGTTTGGGGATATTGATGAGGCATTTAAAAATTTATTGCGATAAAACAATGTGCATTTTTGTCATCCTGACGGAGGAAGGATCACACACGAAGCTCGACAAAGAATTGTCGATATAAATTGCGGAGTTCCTAGTGTGATCCCTCGTTCCTCGGGATGACAAGATTACACAAAGAAAAACTTAAACCAATGACAACAATAAATCTCATAACTAAAATAAACGCTTCGAAACAAATCGTTTTTGATGTCTCAAGGAATATCGATATTCACCAACAATCTGCTAGTCCTTCAAAAGAAAAAGCGATTGCTGGAATAACATCTGGTTTAATAAATTTAAACGAAACGGTAACCTGGCGCGGTAAACATTTCGGATTTTATATCACGCACAAAAGCCGAATTACTGCAATGAATTTTTATGATTATTTTGTAGATGAAATGGAAAAAGGTAAATTCAAATTTTTCAAACATGAGCATTTTTTCGATGAAGAAAATGGTTTTACAATCATGAAAGATAAATTGCAATATAAAACTCCGTTTGGGATATTTGGAAAATTATTTGATGTTTTGTTTTTGAAAAAACATTTGACGAATTTTCTTTTAGAAAGAAATAAAATTTTAAAAGCGGTTTCAGAGAAGTACGTTTAGATAAATTATTTAACTTTATAAGTATTATTCTTAAAACGAATTAATTACAAATAAAAAATATACTTATGAAAGTAAAAACGATATTAACTATACTTCTTTTTACCATTTCTTTTGTTGGATTTTCTCAAAGTAACTGCACCACTTTAAAAGGATGCGAAAGAAAATTATGTGAATTAAATACAAAATTAGTCACTGCGAAAAAAGCTGGAAATCAAAATCAGATAAAAGGTGTTGAAAAGGCTATTGCGCAAACCAAGAAAAACTGCACTACAAAAACAGTGAATAAAGATCTTGACAAAAAAGTAAAAGAGAAACAGCAAGAAGTAAATGAAAGAACAGCCGAGTTGAACAAAGCTATTAAAGACAATGAAAGCAAAGAAAAAATCGACAAAAAAAGGAAAAAGCTAAATGAGGCTAAAGCAGATTTGAATAAAGCTTTGGCGGAACAGAAAACCAAATAATTTTCTCTCGCAGATTTAGCAGATTTGAGCAGATTTCAAAAAAACATTTTAATTGCCTACAGCTTTAGCTGGAGGATAAATTATGACAGATTGTTTCTTGGCGTTAGCCAAACTTTGTCATTTAGTTAAAACCCTTATTGAAGACTTTTTTTACCTCCAGCTAAAGCTGGAGCAATCCAAAATTTAATAATTCATAAAATTTTCTTTTGAAAATGAATCTTCTCGTTTTACGGTTGCGTGAGGGATAGGAGCTGGCTACCGAAGTAGCGCGGATAGCCCGACCCCGATAATACAGGCGGGCGAATAAGCGCAAAGTAATTTTGCCCGCTTGCATTATCGGGGGCACGCCATAAATATTTTTACAGATAAAGAATCATCAACCACCAAAAAATAGGTACACTTTCTACCCAAAAAGAAGTATAATATTTGGAACGATTTGGATTGGCAAATGCAATAAACAACATCAGCATAATGACCATGATAAGATTTATAATCGCATCGTGATAATTGAACGTTGAAATAAAAACTTCTAAAAACCAAAACGGAATCAATAATAGAAATCCTAAAAGTTTGGTTTTCTTAACGCCAATTGTCTGCGGAACGGTTTGAAGATGCGGGTCATCATTTGCGAGATCCAGAATTTCAAAAACCAAAATCAACACAAAAACCAATATAAATCGCTGAATACATTTGATAAAGAAATCTGTTGTAAATGGAATTTCGGCATTTATTAAGGGTAAAACTAAAGTTGCTCCAACCCAACAAAGCGCTACAATGTAAATTTTTACGCCAGCCCAATTCCTGGCATTTTTTCGGTTTGGAAAAAATGGTAATGTATAAAGTGCAGTTATGGCAAAAATTCCAACGGAGACAATTTGGGTAATTCGCTTTAAATGGAAAAAATAATATCCAACCAAAATCAGCGAAATAAAACTCAAAACGGCTATAATTTTTAGTCGCGTTCCTATTTGATTTTTCTTTACGCGAACCAGCGCATCATATTTTACGAAATTATATCCTACAATTGTGCCAAAAAAAACAAAAAGTGCCATCGGCTCATCATATTGAATATGAAATACATGAAACGTAATTCGTACAAGAGCGTAACAAGATAAAGCCACATGAATACTGCTATTTAGATAAAAATCTAAGATGCGTTTTGATACTATCATACCCCAAATCTAATATTTTATTAACAAACCAAGTATTTGATTATAAATTTGATAAAAAATGAAGTTAAAAATACCTATTAAATTAGTAATAATACTTAATTTTGCGCCACAAAAAAACAACACATTTACTTTTAAATGTGATTCGTACCATAAAATGGTGTACGAGCACATTAATTAAAAAAACTTAGATAGCTACATGAAAACAGATGCTTTTGCTTTAAGACACATTGGTCCAAGAGAAACTGATCTTCAGCATATGCTGAAAACTATTGGAGTTGACTCGATCGAGCGACTTGTTTATGAAACCCTTCCAGATGACATTCGTTTAAAAGCACCTTTGAATTTAGATCCTGCGATGACCGAGTACGAATTTGCAAATCACATTCAAGAATTAGGAAGAAAAAACAAAGTATTCAAATCTTATATTGGTTTGGGTTATCATCCAACTATCGTTCCGGCTCCAATTCAGAGAAATATCTTCGAAAATCCAGGATGGTATACAGCTTACACGCCTTACCAAGCAGAAATTGCTCAAGGTCGTTTGGAAGCAATATTGAATTTCCAAACTACTGTTATCGAATTAACAGGAATGGAAATCGCAAACGCATCTTTACTAGATGAAGGAACTGCTGCCGCAGAAGCAATGGCGTTATTATTTGACGTTCGTACAAGAGATCAAAAGAAAAACAATACTCATAAATTCTTCGTTTCTGAAGAAATTCTACCACAAACTTTGTCTGTTTTGCAAACACGTTCAACTCCAATTGGAATTGAATTGGTTATTGGAAACCACGAAACATTTGATTTTTCAAATGAATTTTTCGGAGCTATTTTACAATACCCAGGAAAATACGGTCAAGTAAATGATTATAGTGCTTTTGTTGCTAAGGCAAAAGAAAACGAAATTAAAGTTGCCTTTGCTTGCTGATATTTTATCATTAGTCGCTTTAACTTCTCCAGGAGAAATGGGTGCTGCAGTTGTGGTTGGAACTACTCAACGTTTTGGTGTACCAATGGGTTACGGTGGTCCTCACGCAGCTTACTTTGCAACTAAAGACGAATACAAACGTTCTATGCCGGGTCGTATTATTGGAGTTTCTGTTGATACAAATGGAAATCGTGCTTTACGTATGGCTTTAGGAACTCGTGAACAACACATTAAACGTGAAAAAGCAACTTCTAACATTTGTACTGCTCAGGTTTTATTAGCAGTTATGGCTGGAATGTATGCGGTTTATCACGGACCAGAAGGTTTAAAATACATTGCAAATAAAGTTCATGCATCGGCGGTTACTACTGCTGAGGCTTTAAATAAAATTGGAGTTTCTCAAATTAACTCAGCTTATTTTGATACTATTTTGGTAAAAGCAGATGCTCAAAAAGTAAAAGCTATTGCTGAGAAAAACGAAGTAAACTTCTTCTATCCTGATGCTAACTCAGTTTCAATATCATTAAACGAAACAACTTCTATTGCCGACATCAACCAAATCGTTGCGATTTTTGCTGAAGCTTTAGGAAAAGAAACTGTTACGGTTTCTAAATTAACTGAAACTAGTCAATTACCGGCTTCATTAGAAAGAACTTCTTCTTTCTTAACGCATGATGTTTTCAACAATCATCATTCAGAAAGCCAATTGATGCGTTACATCAAAAAATTAGAGCGTAAAGATTTATCATTAAATCATTCTATGATTTCTTTAGGTTCTTGTACAATGAAATTAAATGCGACTTCAGAAATGTTGCCTCTTTCAATGCCAAACTGGAACAGCATTCACCCGTTTGCACCAGTTGAGCAAGCTGAAGGGTACATTACAATGCTTAAAAAATTAGAGCAACAATTAAATGTAATTACTGGTTTTGCTGGAACAACATTACAGCCAAACTCAGGAGCTCAAGGAGAGTATGCTGGTTTAATGGCGATTCGTGCTTACCACATGTCAAGAAACGAAGGGCACCGTAATGTGTGTTTGATTCCTTCATCGGCTCACGGAACAAATCCTGCTTCTGCTGCGATGGCGGGAATGAAAATTATCGTTACTAAAACAACTCCAGAAGGAAATATTGACGTAGAAGATTTAAGAGAAAAAGCGATTGAGCACAAAGATGATTTATCTTGTTTAATGGTAACGTACCCTTCTACTCACGGAGTTTTCGAATCTTCAATTATTGAAATTACAAAATTAATCCACGATAATGGTGGTTTAGTATATATGGATGGTGCAAACATGAACGCGCAAGTTGGATTAACAAATCCTGCTACAATTGGCGCTGACGTTTGTCACTTAAACTTACACAAAACATTCGCTATTCCTCACGGTGGTGGTGGACCTGGAGTTGGACCAATTTGTGTGAACGAAAAATTAGTTCCGTTCTTGCCAACAAACCCAATCTTAAAAGTAGGTGGTGAACAAGCGATTACAGCTATTTCATCTGCTCCTTACGGATCTGCTTTAGTATGTTTAATCTCTTATGGCTACATTACAATGATGGGAGCTGAAGGATTAAAAAGTGCAACAGAACACGCAATCTTGAATGCCAACTATATGAAATCTCGTTTTGAAGGTCACTACCCAATTCTTTATACTGGAGAATGCGGAAGAGCAGCTCACGAAATGATTTTAGATTGCCGTGCATTTAAAGAAAACGGAATCGAAGTTGGTGATATCGCAAAACGTTTAATGGATTACGGTTTCCACGCTCCAACGGTTTCTTTCCCAGTTGCTGGAACTTTAATGATCGAACCAACTGAATCTGAAGATTTAGCTGAGTTAGATCGTTTCTGTGATGCACTTATTTCAATCAGAAAAGAGATTGAAGGCGCAACTGCTGATGACAAAAACAATGTATTGAAAAATGCACCTCATACATTAGCAATGTTAACTTCTGATACTTGGGATTTCCCTTACTCAAGAGAAACAGCGACTTATCCATTAGATTACATCGCAGATAATAAATTCTGGCCATCTGTTCGTCGTGTTGATGATGCTTATGGTGACAGAAACTTAGTTTGCGGCTGTGCTCCTATTGAAGCTTACATGGAAAGCTAAGAATTAGCTTTTATAAATATCCAAACCCGACAGATTTCAAAAACCTGTCGGGTTTATTTTTTGTTTTGGTTTTTAAGTTTCCATTTATGATTGCTACTTTAAACCTGAAACTTTAAACTTTCTTCAAACAAAAGACTAAAGAAGAAATCTGATTTAAAGAAACATAACTTTCTGCTAATCTTTTGTGAAATTATTTCAATAAAATAAACATTACACCGAAAAAAAAATCAGTCCTAAAAACTATTTCAATCGTTTGAAATCTAGGAAATATTAAAAAATCATTAGAAAAAAAACAATATATCAACTTAAAAATCGTTTTTTCACAATTATATGCATGCATACTATTTTTTATGATAGTTATCATAATATTATTTATACATTAGCAATAAATTTATCGGATAATTAAGGGAAAAAATGAAAATAAAAATTATTGGTATTGGGAGCTATATTCCTAATCTAGAAGTAAAAAACACAGATTTTGATAAACATGTTTTTTTAAATGAGGATGGAACTCCTTTTGGTTACCCGAATGAAGTTGTAATTAAAAAATTTAAAGGCATCACTGGAATCCAAAACCGTCGTTATGCCGAACCTCAATATAATGCTTCTGATTTAGCTTTTTCTTTGCACAAAAAGCAATTGCAAATGCAGGAATAGATGCCGAAACTCTAGACTATATTATTTTCGCCCATAATTTTGGTGACGTAAAAACAGGAACACATCAAACAGATGTTTTGCCAAGCTTAGCAACTCGTGTGAAAAACAAATTAGGAATCAAAAATCCTAAATGTGTGGCTTACGATATTCTTTTTGGATGCCCTGGATGGATTGAAGGCGTATTGCAAGCAAACGCTTTTATCAAATCTGGAATGGCAAAAAGGGTTATGGTAATTGGAGCCGAGACCCTATCTAGAGTTGTTGATGATCATGATCGTGATTCTATGATTTACTCTGACGGAGCTGGAGTTTCAATTTTAGAAGCATCAACAGATGAAACTGGATTACTATCTTATGAGAGCGCCACTTTCGCCAATGATGAAGCCAATTATCTTTTCTTCGGAAAATCTTATAATCCAGATTTAGATCCAGACATTAAATACATCAAAATGTACGGACGTAAAATCTACGAATTTGCTTTAAGCAATGTTCCATGCGCCATGAAAAGTTGCTTAGATAAAAGCGGTATTTCAATTGATGAAGTCAAAAAAATCCTGATTCACCAAGCAAACGAAAAAATGGACGAAGCAATTATCGAACGTTTCTACAAACTTTACGATAAAACACCTCCAAAAGATATTATGCCAATGAGTATTCATGATTTAGGAAACAGTAGTGTTGCCACTGTTCCTACTTTATACGATTTGATTTTACAAGGAAAAATAGAAAATCACGAAATCAACAAAGGCGACGTTCTTATTTTTGCTTCGGTTGGAGCAGGAATGAACATTAATGCTTTTGTTTACCGATACTAGTCGCTGTTTTCAGTTTCATAGACTGAAAACTCTGATTGAGACTGAAAACTAAAAAAGTCCGCACTATAAGGTGCGGACTTTTTTAGTATATTTGCGACCTAATTAAAATCAAGAACGAGAGATTGTTCGTTCGCAATAACTATGTACGAAAAAACGTTTCCGAATAAAAGATTCAAACTTACCTTAGAGTTTTTACAAAAGCACGTTAGCACATCAGAGACTATTTTTGATTTTGGAGTTCCAAATCCGTTCTCTAAAATAATGGAAGAAAATGGATACACTGTAAAAAATACAAAAGGCGAAGATTTAGACAACAATCATAAGGCGCTACAAACAGAAGAATATACTGTTTTTACTGCATTTGAGATTTTCGAACATTTACTAAATCCATATACCATTTTGCAAAATGTAAAATGTGATAAATTACTAATTTCAATTCCGTTACGCTTATGGTTTTCGCCAGCATATCGTTCGAAGACAGATATGTGGGACAGACATTACCATGAATTTGAAGATTGGCAATTGGATTGGCTTTTAGAAAAAACAGGCTGGAAAATAACCGACCGATTACAATTTACACATCCAGTAAAAAAGTTTGGTTTAAGACCTTTATTAAGATACTTCACTCCAAGATATTATATTGTTGTAGCTGAGAGAGCTTAACTTCAAATTCTAATAAAAAATCTCAAATTCCAATTGAACTCGTTTCGATTGGAATTTGGAATTTATAAAAATTGGGATTTAAATTGAAAATTTTATGAAATATTACATCGTCATTCCCGCACACAACGAACAAGATCTCATTGGTCTTACTTTACAATCATTGGTTTCACAAACTGTTTTGCCTTCAAAAGTTGTGGTTGTAAATGACAATTCGACTGATAAAACAGAAGAAGTTGTATTGGGTTTTGCAAAAGAGAATCCGTACATCTCTGTTGTAAATAAAACTTCAGATGCGATTCATATGCCGGAAGTAAAGTGATTCAAGCTTTTCAAAAAGGTTTTGAAACTTTAGATTCTAATTACGACATTATTGTAAAAATTGACGGCGATTTAATTTTTCCTCCAAATTATTTTGAAACCATTATTAAACATTTCGAATCAGATCCAAGGGTTGGAATGGCTGGCGGATTCTGCTACATAGATAAAAATGGCGAATGGATTTTGGAAAACCTTACTGATAAAGACCATATTCGCGGTGCTTTAAAAGCATACCGCGCAGCAACTTTTCAGCAGATTGGAGGTTTACGTCCTGCAATGGGTTGGGATACTGTCGACGAATTGCTTTGCAAGTATTACGATTGGAAAATTGTTACAGACGAATCTTTACATGTAAAACACTTAAAACCAACTGGTGCAAATTATAACAAAACAGCTCGTTATAAACAAGGCGAAGCTTTTTATACTTTAGGATATGGTTTTTGGATCACTTCAATTGCTTCTGCAAAATTGGCAATGATGAAGAAAAAACCTTTTCTATTTCTAGACTACATTAGAGGTTTTTGGAAAGCTAAAAAAGCTAAAACTCCTTTATTGGTAACACCAGAACAAGCTAAATTTATTAGAAATTATCGTTTCCAGAAAATGAAACAAAAGCTTTTTTAATCTTAAAAAAATTAAAAAACTGCCAAGCCGAAACGGTAAACTGTAAACTAATCCTTAATTTAGCCAATATTTAAAAATTATGATGCTAATCCGTTATTTATCCCAAATCGGGAAATATTTTTTAATGCTGAAGGAAATTTTCAATAAACAGACTAAATGGCCTGTTATGAAAAATCTAATTCTAAAAGAAATCGATGATCTTATTATTGATTCACTTGGAATTGTTTGCTTTATCTCTTTTTTCATCGGAGGAGTTGTTGCCATTCAAACAGCGTTAAACTTAACTAACCCTCTAATCCCAAAATATTTAATAGGTTTTGCTACACGCCAATCTGTAATCTTGGAGTTTGCTCCTACTTTTATTTCGGTAATTATGGCCGGAAAAATGGGATCGTATATTACTTCAAGTATCGGAACAATGCGCGTTACAGAACAAATTGATGCTTTAGAGGTTATGGGAGTTAACTCTGTAAACTATCTTGTTTTTCCAAAAATAATCGCTTTACTAATGTATCCTTTTGTAATCGGGATTAGTATGTTTTTAGGAATTTTTGGCGGCTGGATGGCTTGTGCTTATGGAGGATTTTCAACTGGTGCCGATTTTATAATGGGAGCTCAAAAAGATTTCATACCATTTCATATTACTTATGCCTTTATTAAAACTTTAATCTTTGCCATGTTATTGGCAACAATTCCATCTTTTCACGGATATTATATGAAAGGTGGTGCATTAGAAGTTGGTAAGGCAAGTACAACATCATTCGTATGGACTTCAGTTTGTATCATTCTTTTTAATTATATATTAACTCAATTATTATTAGGATAATGATAGAAGTAAAAAATATAGAAAAATCATTTGGTGATAGTAAAGTTTTAAAAGGCGTTTCAACAATATTTGAAACAGGAAAAACCAACTTGATTATTGGACAAAGTGGATCTGGAAAAACAGTTCTATTAAAAACATTATTAGGAATTCATACGCCAGATTCAGGAACAATTGAATTTGACGGAAGAGTTTATTCTGATTTGGACAAAGACGAAAAACGTGACTTGAGAACCGAAATCGGAATGGTGTTTCAGGGAAGTGCTTTATTTGACTCGATGACAGTTGAAGAAAATGTAGCTTTCCCGCTAAAAATGTTCACCAATAATAGCAAAGCACAAATTAAAGAAAGAGTTGACTTTGTTTTAGAAAGAGTAAATCTTGTTGACGCTCACAAAAAATTACCTTCTGAGATTTCTGGAGGTATGCAAAAACGTGTGGCTATTGCACGTGCTATTGTAAACAATCCGAAATATTTGTTTTGTGACGAACCTAACTCTGGTCTAGATCCAAATACTTCGACTTTGATTGACAACTTAATTCAGGAAATCACAAAAGAATACAACATTACAACCGTAATTAATACTCACGATATGAACTCTGTAATGGAGATTGGTGAGAATATTGTTTTCTTAAAGAAAGGTCTTAAAGCTTGGCAAGGAACTAAAGAGGAAATCTTTAGAACTGACAACAAAGACATCGTAAAGTTTGTTTATTCTTCAAACCTTTTCAAAAAAGTAAGAGAAGCCTATTTGAAAGGCTAAAAGCTTTCAAAATTTAAATAAAAAAATCCCAAATTCCAGTTGTTGTAAACTTTGAAATTTGGGATTTCTTTTTATTTAAAGTTAGGTGAATAAATTTCAAACTTTAATTTACCAGATTCCTCTAAAAATAATTTTAGCTCCTCTGAGTGTTTCTGTGAATTCAACTTAACTATTGATTCCTTTTCTAAATGATTTTCGTTTAAAAAAACAAAATCTTGAACAGCGAAATTATAACTCACATCTGCACCTCCAGCGCTTAAGTACTCATTTCGCTGAAATGCTTTTTTATATAAAATAGAGAATATTTTATTTCCTTTTGCATTTATCTTTTTTGAATAGAAATTGAAATCTAAAAAAGACAATATCCTATAAAGTTCATTATCTTGAACTTTAAACCCAACTTTAGAAAATGTCAAAACCAATAAGGATATTCCAATCATTGAAAAAACAAATAACATAATAAAAAAGGCAACATTTAAATCTTTTATTTTGTGATTAATGAGTGTTTGCAAACCTACACATGAAAAATATAAGAAAAAAAATGTTGGCACTAAGAGTATTGCTTTTTGCTTAAACTCAAAATTGTCATTTAGTATTATTTTATTCATTATTCATTTAATTTTTTATTGAACATTGATTAGTTCCACTTCCGCATTCGGATTAAAAAGATATGTTTTCCCTGAGCTTATTTCGATGCATTCAAAACGTTTGGTACGAACGGCCAATTTCTTGAAAACTTTTCCGTTTTTGATCCTAAAAACACTTCCATACGGAATTTCAAAAACATAGTTCTTATCATTATCCTTGTCATATTGTTTTAAAGCCAAAGACAAAGTGGTATCGGTGTCACTACTTGCTGAAGGATTTTTGAAATGTCTTGCCAACAAAGGCAATATTTGTCCAGGAAATATTTCTGGTCGAATAAACGGAACCATCAGACGCTGAAAAGTAAATTTCCACTCATTTCCATGCGGTTTTATATTTCGTCCAAATTTTTCAAAAGCAACTAAATGCGCAATTTCATGAATTAGCGTAATTAAAAACCGATATTTATTCAAACTTGCATTAACCGTAATTTCATGTTTTCCACTTGGTCCGCGTCTATAATCTCCGTGACGCGTTTGGCGTTCGTTTACAATTTTCAAATGAACCTGATTGGCCACTATCAAATCAAAAACAGGTTTTACCGCATGTTCTGGAATATATTTAGCTAAAGTATCGCTCAATTTAATTATGAATTATGAGTTTTTTCTTTGTCGTTAAAATTATACTTTTTATGATTTTTAGCACTTCTTCACATTGCTTGTGCATTGATTCAAATTCAGCAATAGTAATATACTTTGTTTCAATCAATATTTCTAACCAATACATTGATTCATCACATTCTTTCTGAGAAATTGATAATTTATGAATAAAATCAGCTTTGCTTTGTGCATTCACAGCTTCCCGAACATTGGCACCAACTGAAGTAACCGAACGCAAAAACTGTTTACTCATTACAAATTCTTTCCTTTCTGCTACTAGCCATTTATAAAAGTTAACTCCTCTTACAGCTAACTCAAAACTTTTAGTTTTCACAATACTCTCACTCATAATTCAAAACTCATAATTCACAACTAATTATGGATTAGTTGAAGAAACTTCAAGAACTTTTCCGTTAAAATACTTATTTCCGTTTAATGTAAAATCATAAATATAAGTTGCCATTCCTTCTGCTGAAATCGGCGCTTGATATCCAGGAAAAGCTTCGTTTAGCATTTCGGTCTGAACAGAACCTAAAGCCAAAACATTAAATGAAATTCCTTTTTCTTTATATTCTTCGGCTAGTAATTCAGTCAAAGTAATTACAGCACCTTTGCTCGAACTATAAGCGACTAATCCTGCGAATTTCAAACTTCCGCGAACTCCACCAATCGAACTAATCGTAACTACGTGACTTCCTTTTTCTAAATACGGAATACAAATACGAGTTAGATTCGCAACAGCAAAAACATTCACTTTATAAATGCTTTCAAAATCTGCTTGTGTAGTTTGCTCAAAAGGTTTTAAAAGCAAAGCACCTGCATTATGAACTACTGCATCTACTTTTTTCCATGTCGAAGAAAGAAAATTTTCAACTTGTCCCAAAGCATTTTCATCTGCCAAATCAACAGACAGACAAGTTATATTTTGATGTTCTAAAAGTGCTTGCGGGATTTTTCTGGAAATGGCCAAAACCTGATGACCTGCTTCAGCAAATTTCAAGGCCAATTCATAACCAATTCCTCTGCTTGTTCCTGTAACGATAATATTTTTCATTAGACAAAAATAATCAAATGCTGTAAAACAGCCTCTTATTTATTCATGGTTATTTCTTGTGTAGGCGAAATAGCAATTTTGGTTACTGCAGGCAATAATTCTTGTGTGAATGCCGTGATGTGCGGAATATCCATTAATTTAAATTCATCTGAAACATGATGATAATAATCAAAGTTTTCAAAATCAAAAGTACTTAGAGATTGACATGGTTTTCCGAAAGCCTGAAAAAACGAATAATTATCAGATCTATAAAACAGTTTATATTCTGCTTCTTTAGGTAAAAATCCGATGGTGTTTTTTCCTGTGTATTCATTTATTTTCTGTGCCATGTTCGATTTATCAAAACCAGTAATATAAGCTAGATAATCTCGTTTCATTGGCACACCAATCATTTCGATATTTAATTGTGTGTAAAGATTGAAATTTTGCTTTTTTAATTTCTCTACTAAACTTTTAGAACCTAACAATCCTTTTTCTTCTCCAGCAAAAAAGACAATTAATATACTTCGTTTGTTAGCTTTAGTTGTGCTAAAATATTTTGCCATTGCAGCCACAGAAGTCACACCCGAAGCATCATCATTTGCGCCATTATTAATTTTATCAGCCTGATCTTTTGTCTCTAAACCAATATGATCGTAATGCGCGCTCAAAACAACAAATTCTTTTTTTAGTTCGGGATCTGTTCCCTCAATAACTCCAACAATATTAAACGCTGGCTTTTCGAAATTGGTTAAAGTATCGCGATAAGTTTTAAAATACGGTTTAATTTTATTTTTCTTTAAAAAGTCTTCCAAGAAAACGGTCGCTTTTTCAATTCCTTTGGTTCCAGTCTCACGTCCTTCTAATTCATCAGAAGAAAGATATTTTAAGAAATCTGAAATTTCAGATTCCTTTACTTTATAACTGATTTCTATAGGTTTTGAAACTCCTTTTATTTCATTCTCTTTTGTTGTTGAAGTTCCCGATTTGCATGCTAGAAAAACAAGAGGAAGCAGAAAGTATAGCTTTTTCATAATGTTTGGTTTGATTTAATACTGAGTAAGAAACAAAAATTTACTTTAAGGCATAAACTTATGAAAAGTAATAGAATATTCATAAAAAAACCCTTTCAAACTAAAAGCTGAAAGGGTTTTAAAATTTATTTTGAAATCTATTTATCCTGCAATAACTGCTCTAGAAATTACAATTTTCTGAATTTCAGAAGTTCCTTCGTAGATCTGAGTGATTTTAGCATCACGCATTAAACGCTCTACGTGGTATTCTTTTACATATCCGTTTCCTCCGTGAATTTGGACAGCTTCAACTGAAGTATCCATTGCAACTTGCGAAGCAAATAATTTTGCCATTGCACCGCTCACGTCGTAGTTTTTATGATTGTCTTTATCCCAAGTCGCTTTCATACATAAATGACGCGCCGCTTCGATGTTTACAGCCATATCTGCCAATTTAAAAGCAATTGCCTGATGATTGCAAATTTCTGTTCCAAAAGCTTTACGCTCTTTAGAATATTTCAAAGCCATTTCGTAAGCTCCAGAAGCAATTCCTAACGCTTGAGAAGCAATTCCGATTCTTCCTCCCGCAAGAGTTTTCATAGCAAATTTAAATCCGAAACCATCTTCTCCGATTCTATTTTCTTTTGGAACTTTAACATCAGAAAACATTAAAGAATGTGTATCAGAACCACGGATTCCCATTTTTTGTTCTTTCGGACCAACTGAGAAACCTGGCATATCTTTCGTCATAATTAAAGCATTGATTCCTTTGTGCTTTAATTCTGGATGAGTTTGTGCAATTACTAAATATACAGAAGCTGTATTTCCGTTTGTAATCCAGTTTTTAGTTCCGTTCACTAAATAGTGATCTCCCATATCAACCGCTGTTGTTTTTTGAGAAGTCGCATCACTTCCTGCTTCAGGCTCACTTAAACAGAAAGCTCCGTGAATTTCTCCAGAAGCTAAACCTGGTAAATATTTTTGTTTTTGTTCTTCGGTACCATATTCTTGTAATCCCCAGCAAACTAATGAATTGTTTACAGACATAACAACAGAAGCAGAAGCATCTATTTTAGAAATTTCTTCCATTGCAATAACATAAGAAATAGCGTCAAGACCGCTTCCTCCGTATTTAGGATCAACCATCATTCCCATAAATCCAAGCTCACCCATTTTTTTGATTTGCTCAGTTGGAAAAATTTGTTTTTCGTCTCGTTCAATAACTCCCGGCAATAATTCATTTTGAGCAAAATCTCTTGCTGCCTGTTGAATCATTAAATGTTCTTCGGTAAGATTAAAATCCATAGTAGTTTACTTTAAATGTTTTTCTCAACCAGATTTCAAAACAGATTTCTTTAGTTGATAGTTTTTTTATGTTTTTTGTGTTTTTTCGGAGCCTCTTTTTTTAAAGCAAAGGCTTCCAAAGATACTTTTTAAAAGTGTAATTTACAATGCATGCATATAAAATTAATAGATCAGCAAAGATAACGATAACGTTTTCGTAATTATTTAGCTTTTTCTCCAAATGAGCGTTAATCTCGCAACAATTCTTTTAAAATTTAAAAGTCTTTTTTTCTTTTTAGAGCATATAAAAACGGACATTTTGATGACTTTTTACCAGTCTTTCATTAAACAATTCTTAAAACACGTAAATCTACGTAAAACTAGTCTTACTAAATTGATTTTTAATGTAATACAAAAATTAAATGTAAATTTTACAGAAAAAAAACATATTGAAAATGAACCAAATATTAATAAATTAACATTATTTTTGACCAAAAAATAAATAATTGATAGAACATGAAAAAGATTTTACTATTACTAACATTCCTCTTAAGCTTACAATTTTCTACTGTTTCGGCACAAACTCAAATCGATGTTAATGGCGTAACAGTTCCTAGAAAAATAGATTTTCTAGGTAAGACTTTACAACTTAACGGTGCTGGTGGAAGATCAAAAATGTGGTTGGAAGTTTATGTGCAGGCATTGTATTTATCTCAATTAGCGCAGGATCCTCAATTCATTATTGATAGTGATACTGAAATGGCAGTTAGAATCGAAATTACTTCTTCTATGGTTTCTTCAAATAAACTGACAAAAGCTATGAACACAGGTTTTGAAAAATCTGCGGGTGCAAATCTTGAACAATTACGTCCTAGAATTGAGCAGTTAAAAAGTTTCTTAAGCGATGCCATTACAGAAAAAGATGTTTTCATTTTAGCATACAACCCATTAGACCAAAATGTTTATGTTTCTAAAAACGAAGTTTTGAAAGGAAAAATTCCTGGATTCGATTTCAAAAAAGCATTATTCGGAATCTGGCTTTCTGATAAACCAGTTGACGAAACTTTGAAAAAACATTTATTAGGACAATAATTCTTAATTTTCTGAATATTCAAAAAGCCGTCCCGAAAAATTTCGGGACGGCTTTTCTTTTTTGTTTTATAAATTTGATGCAAAATACATTATTCGCATTATTCTATTTTATACATTTACGCAAAATAAACATATCACAACAAAATGAAAGATTTATTACAACAATTTGAAAACAAAGCACCTGAAATTGTTTTCAATTGGAAAGATTCAGAAACAGAAGCCGAAGGGTGGACTGTTATTAATTCACTTCGTGGAGGAGCTGCGGGTGGAGGAACAAGAATGAGAAAAGGCTTAGACATGAACGAAGTTTTGTCATTAGCTAAAACTATGGAAGTTAAATTCTCAGTTTCTGGTCCTGCAATTGGAGGAGCTAAATCTGGAATTAACTTTGACCCAAACGATCCTCGCAAAAAAGGTGTTTTGCAACGTTGGTACAAAGCCGTTTCTCCTTTATTGAAAAGCTACTACGGAACTGGAGGAGATTTAAATGTTGATGAGATTCACGAAGTAATTCCAATGACGGAAGAATGTGGTGTTTGGCATCCGCAGGAAGGTGTTTTTAATGGACACTTTAAACCAACTGAAGCTGATAAAATTAATAGAATCGGACAATTACGTCAAGGTGTAATTAAAGTAATTGAAAATCCGAAATTCTCTCCAGACGTTACTAGAAAATATACCGTTGCCGACATGATTACTGGTTTTGGTGTTGCAGAAGCAGTTCGTCATTTTTACGCTACTTATGGCGGAGACATTAAAGGGAAAAAAGCAATCGTTCAAGGTTTTGGAAACGTAGGTTCTGCGTACTGCTTTTTATTTAGCAGAAATGGGAGCGAAAGTTATCGGAATCATTGATCGCGATGGCGGATTAATAAAAGAAGAAGGTTTTTCTTTTGAAGAGATCAGAACGTTATTTTTAAATAAAGACGGAAATAAATTAGTTGCTGACAATATGATTCCGTTTGAAGAAATCAATTCTAAAATCTGGACTATTGGTGCTGAAATTTTCACTCCTTGTGCGGCTTCAAGATTGGTTACTCAAGCTCAAATTGACAGCTTGATCGCAAACGGATTGGAAGTAATTTCATGCGGAGCAAATGTTCCTTTTGCTGACAAAGAAATTTTCTTTGGTTCTATCATGGAAGAAGTAGACCGTAAAGTAAGTTTGATTCCTGACTTTATTTCAAACTGCGGAATGGCAAGAGTTTTTGCTTATTTCATGGAGAAAAAAGTTCAAATGACCGATGAGGCTATTTTTAACGATACATCTGATACCATTAAAAATGCGATTGTTAAAGCTCACGCTCTGAGTTCGTCAAAAACAAATATTAGTGCAACTGCTTTTGAGATTGCATTGAAACAGTTAGTGTAATGTATTCTACACTTTAATATATAAACGGGCCAGATTTCTATTTGGCTCGTTTTTTTGTACTGTAGATATTTAACGCAAAGTACGCTAAGATATTTTTATTCAGAGCGCAAGCAATATCTAAATATTAAGTTCACAAAGCTTTATCTTGACAAAGCTTTATCTTGACAAAGCTTTGCTAACTTTTAATCTTAAGATTCACTCAAATTTAAGTCAATTAAAACTTTGCGTTTCTTTGCGTAAATCTTAGCGTGCTTTGCGTTATAATTTTTTAAAAAACCTTAGCACCCTTTGCGGTTAAATTCTCTCTTTCATTCTAAACAATTTTTACTACTTTTAAACGTTTAAAAAAAGAAATATCAAATTACAGTATAAATGAGTATCACATCAAGAAATATAAGTCGTCTTACATTCCTTTTTTTCGGATTACTTTTTGGTTTTATTTTAAAATCTTCTCTTTCCGATAAAAAGAAATCTCTTATAATGACAAGTATAATATGTGGTATCATAATTTTACTTTTGTTTTTTATCCGTTTCTGGCCACCATATAATCCAGAAAACAACGTTGCTCTTGCTGATGGCGGCGGAGGTGGCGGAGGCGTAACCATAAATTTCGGAGATAGTGATTTAGGTTCTGGTGCCAATTATAAAAGCGAAGTTTTGGATGTAAAAAACAATGTAAAACAAGCTCCTGCAAAAGCAACTCCAGAAGAAGAATCGATCATTACGCAGGAAAACACGACAACAGAAAATGATGTTGTAATTCCGACAAAAGAAAAACCTAAAAAACCTGTTCCTGTTGAGAAACCTGTACAAAAACCTGTACCGGAAAAACCAAAAGTTTCTAACTCAACAAACGATGCTTTAGCAAGTATTATGAAAGGTTCGAACAAAGGCGGAGACGGAGACGATAAAACAGCAGGAAACAAAGGAAAAGCTAACGGAAGTTTAAACTCAAACGGATATTATGGCTCTGGTGGTTCTGGTGGAGGAACTGGAGGCGGTAACGGAACTGGAAATGGCATTGGCACTGGAAGCGGTTACGGAGCAGGAACTGGCGGAGGATCTGGCGGAGGATCTGGATATTCTCTAGGAAACAGAAAAGCCTTATCTAAACCAGCGCCAAAATATACTTGTAACGAAGAAGGAAAAGTCGTTGTTGAAGTAAGTGTTGACCAAAACGGAAAAACAATAAGCGCAACACCAGGAATTAAAGGAACAACAAATACTGCAAAATGCTTATTAGATCAAGCAAGAATTGCAGCAATGAATACCAAATGGGAATCTGACAGTGATGCTCCTGCAAAACAAGTTGGAAAAATTATTTATAATTTTAGTTTGGATTAAAAAACAGATTTACACTAAATCTGTTTTCTATAAAAAAGGCTTTCAGAAATCTGAAAGCCTTTTTTATAGAACTTGTTTGACTCATTTCTTTCGTTCAGTTTGTCATTTCGACGAAGGAGAAATCTTCGCGAGAAGCTCTACAAAGATTGGATTTTCGTTGCGGAGCTACTTGTGGAGATTTCTCCTTCGTCGAAATGACAAAATTGCGTTTTTTGCTTCTCCTATTAAATAACAGGTTTTAAAAACCTGTCAGGTCAAGATTATCAATTAGTTCGCGTGAGGGATAGAAGCTGGCTACCGAAGTAGCGCGGATAGCCCGACCAGAATAAAAAAATGGGCGAATCAACGCTTAGCTGATTGGCCCATTTTCTTTATTGTGGTCACGCCCTAATATAAAATCTATTTCGGACTTGTTGCAATTACAAACTTCAAATTGTTCTTCACTCCTATCTGTAAAACATCTACTAAGTCTTGAACTTGTAGGTTAAACGGAATTCGAACTACAACGGTTTGTTCTTTATCTGTTCCGATTTTTGACATTAAACTGGTTTCTAGATTTTCAAAATCTACTTCCTGTTTGTCAATGTAAAACTTTTTATCTTCTGTAACCGATAAACTTATTAGCTGTTTATTGGTCTTTTCATTCGCTTTAGCTTTTGGCAATGTCATCTTAATCACGTTCGGGTTTGCCAGTGTTGAAATAATTAAGAAAAACAACAGCAGGAAAAACATGATATCGCTCAAAGACGAAGTCGCAACTTCGGCGTGAAATCTTCTTTTTCTTTTAATAGACATGACTTATGCTCTTTGAATTATATTGACAAATTCTAAAATCTGTTTCTGAATTTTTAAAGCAAAATTATCAATCTTTCCGTTTAATAAGTGGTAAGCGCTATAAGCAATAATACCCACAATTAATCCAGAACCAGAACTGATCATTTTCTCGTATAAACCTCCAGAAATATTTCCGATACTAATATTTTCAGTAACCGAAATACTGTAGAAAATCTTGATAACCCCAGAAATAGTTCCTATGAAACCTAATGTTGGCGCAATACCAGCAATAAGTCCTAAGTGACCTAAATGTCTTTCCATTTCGCCAATTTCGATATCGGCAGCGCGATCCATATTAGCTTCAATTTCAGAAATTGGTCTTCCAATTACCAAAACGCCTTCTTTTAAAATATTTCCAGTTGCTGTATTATTTCTTTCTACAATTGTTCTTGCCAATTCGATATTTCCAGAATGTAATTTTTCGCTAATATCTTGCATTAATCTGCTGTCGATTTTAGATGCACGGTTGATGTACATATAACGTTCAAAAATCAGGTAAATAGTGTAAAACAATAAAATCGCGATCGGAATTAAGAACACTCCCCCTTTCATGATGAAGCCAAACATTGAAATTTCATTTTGCGGTGCTGCGATCTTCTCGACCACTACATTTGAAGCATTTGCGATTGTATCTGTTTGTAACTGAATAAAACTAAACATATATTAATTCTGGTTTTTAATAATTAATTCTAAAAAATATTTGAAATTTGCAATAAAGATAATTTTCGCTGTAATATTAAACTACAAAAATCGAAATTTATTTCAATCAACAACCATTTTATCTAAACAAATGAACTATCAAGAAACTACCAATTGGATGTTTAATCAACTTCCAATGTACCAATTGCAAGGTGCTTCTGCGTATAAAGAAGATTTAACGAATATCAAATTGTTGGCAGCTCATCTTGATAATCCGCAAACGAAACTGAAATGTATTCACGTTGCAGGAACAAACGGAAAAGGTTCTACTTCGCATATGCTTTCTTCTGTTTTACAAGAAGCAGGATATAAAGTTGGCTTATATACTTCTCCGCACTTGAAAGATTTTAGAGAAAGAATTAAAATAAACGGTAAAGAAATCTCGGAAGAGTTTGTTATTGAATTTGTTGCGAAACACAAAGATTTTTTTGAAGCCAATGATATGAGTTTCTTCGAAATGTCGGTTGGATTGGCTTTTGATTATTTTGCTCGCAGAAAAAGTAGACATTGCTATAATCGAAGTTGGTTTGGGTGGAAGATTGGATGCTACCAATATCATTACGCCTTTGATTTCGGTAATTACTAATATTGGTTTAGATCACACTCAATTTTTAGGAAATACTTTGGAAGCGATTGCAGGAGAAAAAGCGGGAATTATAAAACCGAATGTTCCAGTTGTTATTGGCGAATATAATGACGAAACTAAACCTGTCTTTTTGGCTAAGGCCGAAGAGAATAATGCGTCGATTTATTTTGCATCAGATTTAATTGATCAGATTTATTTGTCTGACTTGATTGGAGATTATCAGTTTCATAATAAAAAGACGGTTCAGCAGACGATTTCGATTTTGAACAATGAAACCGATTTTAAAGTTTCGATTGAACAATTAAAAGAAGGTTTATTGCATGTTGTAAAAAATACGGGTTTGCAAGGCAGATGGCGACAATTGGGAGAAAACCCAAAAATTATTTGCGACACTGCTCACAATAAACACGGATTGTCGGTTGTGATGAATCAGCTGAAGAATGAAAAATACGAGAAACTGCATATTGTTTTGGGTGTTGTGAATGATAAAGATCTGGATTCTATTTTGCCACTTTTTCCAAAAGAAGCGCAATATTATTTCTGCCATCCAAATTCATCACGAGCTTTGCTTGCTAAAACTTTAAAAAATGCGACTGAAAAATTCAGTTTAATAGGAGAAAAATACGATTCTGTTGAAATCGCTTTCGCGGAAGCAAAGAAAAATGCTTCAGAAAATGATTTTATTTACGTTGGCGGAAGCACTTTTGTTGTTGCCGAATTGCCTTTGGACTAAAATATACTTTTGATTTAGAAAAAAACTTAAAAAATTCTTTTTAATAACAAATTCATAAACAAATAGATATAAGTTATTTTAAAAAAAGTTTTATTTTTTATTGTTTTTTGTTTGCAGAACTCAAAAACAGGCGTATATTTGCACTCGCAATCACAAACGATAGCAACCTAGTAAAATAGGGCGATTAGCTCAGCTGGTTCAGAGCACCTCGTTTACACCGAGGGGGTCGGGGGTTCGAACCCCTCATCGCCCACAAAAAACTCCTTAAGAAATTAAGGAGTTTTCTTTTAAATAAGAAGACTAAAAAGAATATTTAAAAATTCAGAAAAGTTTAAATTTCTTTGCAGAACTCAAAAACAAACGTATATTTGCATTCGCAATCATAAACGATAGCAACCTAGTAAAATAGGGCGATTAGCTCAGCTGGTTCAGAGCACCTCGTTTACACCGAGGGGGTCGGGGGTTCGAACCCCTCATCGCCCACCAAGAAACTCCTTAAGAAATTAAGGAGTTTTTTTTTGCCTTCTCAATATTATTTCTTGACATCAAAAAATTTAAAATTATGAGCGAACTGATCGGATTTAACGTTAGGGTTTATGCTTTTTGCATAAACGACAATAAAATTTTAGCACTGCACGAAAGATATGCAGGAACACAAATATGCAAATTACCTGGAGGCGGTCTTGAATTTGGAGAAGGAACAATTGAATGTCTTCATCGTGAATTTGAAGAAGAATTAAATTTAAAAATCGAAATCTTAGATCATCATTATACGCAGGAAGATTTTATTGAATCTCGTATAAAAGACAATAAACAGATTCTTAATATTTATTATACTGTCAAAATACTAAATATTGAAGATTTAAATGTTCAAATTCGGGATTAGAAAAATTAGAATGGATTGATATTGATTCAGAAAACAATCCTTTTGTTTTAAAAGCGGATATAATTGCATTTGAGAAATTGAAGAAAAAAGTCAGTAATCAAATAAGATAAATATTTTTATCCAATTTTCATCCCCTGCTAGCGCGAGCGTCTCGCTCGTGCATAAACTGGATTCACGAGCGAGACGCTCGCGCTAGCAGGAGGTTTTTTTTATGCTTATTTTAAGTTAATCGTTTTACCAACGTTTAAATTTTAGGTCTTTCAAAATCCAAGTTTTCGCTTCACAAGCATCCAAAATGTTTTCATTACCCCCGTTCCTTCTTTTGAATAATAAACTTCTGTCATCCCATCTTTGAAGATTTCACCAGTAAAAAATTTGTTTCCTGAATCATCAACACCATTATTTATAGCGTCATTTTTCTGCTGATAATAACTTTTTTGAATATCATAAAAATTGACCCGATTCCCCCATTTTTCATAAACCGATTTACAATCATCATAACTCCTTAAAAAACCTCTAAAATTATAATCAATCTTTATTTCCAACAATACATCTCCTCTATTCTTTTCATAATTATCTTCAAAGTCACAAATATTTTCAGAAGTTATAATACCATCTGTACTCCAGACAGAATCTTTCATAAAGACATTTTCTACAACGGCAAACTCATAATAATTAATTGGCATCATACCGAAATCTGAGCTATGAAAAGCCATATAATTTTCAACACCAAGACCATGAGCTAATTTCACAAAACTAAACTCATCTTTATAATCCAGTATATCATATTGCTTTTTATTAAGAGCTGTTGTTATTAATTCCCCAAACAGATATCCCGTCGGATTGCAGATTGGCATGTAAACAATTCCTCCATTAATGAAATGTGGGATTGTTTCTGGAATTTCTGAATTGTCTTCTTTAAAAATTAATAGGGATATATCTTGAGACATAAATTTTTGAATGCATTTATTTTTTAATGGTTTAAAAAATCAAATCGAAATATAATTTATAATGATAGTTTTTCAATTGTTCAAATGTAAAATTATTTTAGCATAATTATAAACTCCTTATTTATCTTAAGGAGTTTATTCAGGTCTATTTCTCCACAATTTTTATATTAATTCAAACAAACACAAAGTATTGTCATTTCGAGGAACAAGAAATCTCACTCGGAAATCGACACGGATTAGCGACATACTTTGCAGAATTTCTAGTGTGATCCTTCGTTCCTCAGGATGACAAATCTTTGCCTAAAATTAAGCCTGAGAACAGAATTCAAAATTCTCACCATAAAAATTGTATTTTTGTTTACCGCTCCCCAAGAAAATCTGTAACATACATTTAAAATCTGTTTTTTACAGTTCTGGTTTATTCACTTAATTATTATCTTTGAATTATGAGCACACTATCAAGACCAAAACATATCGGAAGAAATATTAGTCGTATTCGTGAACTTCGCGACATGAAGCAGGAAGCTTTGGCGCAAGCTTTAGGTACAAGTCAGCAAACGGTTTCCGCTATTGAAAACAGCGAAACTATAGATGACACTAAACTCGCTGAAGTTGCAAAAGCACTTGGCGTGACTTCGGAAGCTATCAAAAATTATAGCGACGAAACCATATTAAATGTCATAAGTAGTCATGACAATTCAACAATAACAGCAATTAATATTCAACCTAGCTTTAATCCACTTGATAAAGTTGTAGAACTTTATCAAGAAAAAGAAAATCTTTATGAACGCTTAATCCAAGCCGAAAAAGACAAAGTTGAATATCTCGAAAAAATAGTAAAAGGTAAATAACCTTTTTAAGCATAAAAAAAACTCCATTATTTCTAATGGAGTTTTTCTTTTTATTTACCCAACTCTTTTTCAATTTCCTTAATAAGTTCAACTGCAAGTGGTTTTGTATTTTCTTTGTAAACCCTTATGTTATTTTTACCTAGTTTAACAAGATATGAAAGTGTCTTTTTATATTTTGGATCAGAATATAATTCTTTCTCTGGTTTATCTGCATTTTCTATTTCTTTATCAAAACACTTAAACAAAAATTCAGTGTACATTTTATCAACTTCATTGGCAGCTGGAACAAATATTTGATAATAATTTAAGATTTTCTGTTTTAATTTTTCGTCTTCAATGTAACCAAGTTTACCGCTTGATTTAAAACTTTCATAATTACCGACAGTCAATGTTTGTCCGTGCGAATGAATTGGGAAATCAACTTTACTTTTAGACTTATAAATACTGTCAAGCTGAGAAGGCGTTAATGCCAAAATTTTTTCATAACTAGTGTTTGTATCTTGGTATGCTTTCACTTCTCTGTCGATACTTTCTATATCATTCTTTAAATCGTTCTTTAAATTAGCAAGAAACACAGATACTTCTTTTTGTTGGTGTCTATGTTCGCTCCAACCGTGTAGCCATATTGAAAGCGTTACAGCAAAAACGATTATGAATATTTCTATTATGATTTCTTTTACTTTCTCTCCTAATGTATGTTCTGAATTTTTCACCGTTTTATAAATTTTGTTTGAATGCTTAGTTATTTCTTCTTGCATAATTTAGTTTTCTAGTTTTAACTTTGGTTGTTATTTGAAGTTTATTTTAGTACGCTATTTAATTCTATAAATTCAAAAGCGAATATAAGACTATTTGCAAAATCTCTTATTAATTTCCTAAATTCCGCATAAAACTTTTCTTAAATAGTTAAAATAAGAACCATAAAAAAACTCCTTAATTTCTTAAGGAGTTCTCTACATGCTTTTAAACTTTAAAAATCAATCATTGCTACTCTGTATTTTCTCGCATACTTTTTCAAGAAGACTTTTGGTTTGTTTAAAATATTTCATTTTATCATCGATCTCTTTTATTTTGGCTTGAAAAAGCTCTAGTGTCTCTGGTTTAGAGTCAGTTGTCTCGAACCAGCTAATCAATATCTTTTTTATTTCTGCTAAAGTAAACCCGACTTCTCTTGCTTCTATAATGATTTCTAAACGCTCAATAGTATTAGCATCGTAATGTTTATAGTTATTAGAAGTCACTTTTTCATCAGTCAATCCTTTGATCATTCCTAAATTCTCATAATATCTAATCGTATGGATTGATAATCCTGTTTTTTTTGATAATTCGTTTACAAGCATAGTTTTTATTTTTTTGACATAAACAACAAAGCATAGAGCATAGTCTATACTTTTATGTCACAAATATACTAATTGTTTTTAGTTTTAAAATTTTTAAATGCCAGAAATGAGGTTTTGCATAAAAAAACTCCACTATTTCTAATGGAGCTTTTTTTATATAGAAGTTTTTTATTTCAATTTCGTCAACGCTTTAGAATTCATCAGCAAAAACACGTATTGAAAATAATCAGTCGCAGAAGCATCTTTTAGAGGTACGATATTTTCTCCAAAAGCTCTAGATTTTACTGTTATCAAATTTTGCGATTTCAGGTAAGGTGAATTTTTCGCGTTAAGCTTAAAAAGTGTAATTGATTCTGGCTTGCTCAATTCTTTTATATCATTAATTCCTTTTACAAGCATTAGCGGACCGTCAACATTTATCCAATTAACTTTTTCATTTTCAGGTGTTGGAAACTGAGGATTTTTTGGAAGATACATTTCGCTATCAATGGTATAACTTACAAAGCTTGTAACCTTTACGCCAGAATCTTTTAATCCCGCGACAAAAGTTGCTCTACTCGATTCTGTTTTCTTTTGCAGTGTGTGAAAATATCCAAAAAGTCCATAAAACTTTTCATTTTCAAGATGCTTCTTCTTAATTGCATTTTTAAAATTACTCACCATTGCTTCATCTCTAGAACCTTTAGATTCATCATCAAAATTTTTATCAATTCCAATTACGGTAATTTTTAGAGAATCGGCCAAATTTTGATTGTAATCGTAAATAGCATTCCATTTATTAAATAATTCTTGACTGGCCTGCTGTGGAATTCTTCTCTTAATAGATTCAACAACTTCTTTCAAGGCCGTTTTATTTTTTTGTTTTTCAGATAAAAAAGCATTCAGCTTTTGAGCCGTCAAACTATCCATTTCGGCAATATAATATTTAATTCCCACTTTTTTATTCAAGAAAAAAAGCATTTCCTGATCTATTTTCTGATTATCTGCATAACCATGAATTTCGCCTAATAAAAAAACTTGCGATTTATAAAACTCATCATCAAATAGTTTTTCGTCAATAGAAGTTCCTATCTGAACATTATTTTTTGATAAATAACTAATATTATCATCATCTTTAGATTCTAAAAATAATTTATTGCTGATATATAAATAAGCAATAAAAAGTAAAATAATACTCAAAAGGCTAATAAAAGTGATTTTGATAAATTTTAAAATTTTCTTCATGGTTATCTATTATGGTTGTTTTGATTTTGATGTAAAAATATTTTTATTCAGCATAACATTCAATTTTTATTGACTGAATTGTTGTTTCCAACAGATGAATTGTTTCACCAACAACTGTTTTTATAGATTTGTCACATGAATCAGAAAGACAAGTGTTTTTCTTGTAAATTTACAATTCGTGTCAGCTTAGAATAAATCATTCTTAACTTTAAAGAATCGGAATAGAATTAAAAAACTTTATAAATAAAATGGAAATATTAATAATTACTGGCCCTCCTTATTCTGGAAAAGGTACGCAATGCGAAATTCTAAAGGACGAACTTCATTTTGAACATATTTCAACCGGAGACAGATGTCGCTTGGAAAAACAAAATGAAACGGAAATTGGAAAAATAATGTCTCAATATGAAGAAAAAGGAGATTTAGTTCCTGATTCTATCATGAAAGATCTTTTCAGTAAAATATTGGATGAAAATAGAGTCGCTAAAGGAATCATTTTAGACGGTTATCCAAGAACAGAACCACAGGTAAATGATTTATTGGAACTTGTTAAATCTAAAAACCTAGAAATTGGAAAAGTAATTAATATTGATGTTCCAAAAGAAGAACTCTTAAAAAGAGCAAAAAAAAGAGCGGAAACTTCTAACAGAAAAGATGATAAAGATGCCAATATTCATCTTAAAAGAATTGAGGTTTTTGAAAACTCGACCAGGCCAGCAATTGAATATATGAAGTCAAAAATTAAAGTTCTCACTTTTGACGGGATGGGCACAATTGAAGAAATAACAAAACGAATTAAGGATAATTTGTAACAACAGTAATAGTTTATTCGATTATAAACTTCATTAAATTCTATAAAAAAACTCCATTAGAAATAATGGAGTTTTTTTTATCTCATACTAATTGTTATTTAACCTTTATTAAATCTAAATCCTGAAAGTCAAAACTAAAATCGATGTTTGGAGAAATACCTTTCATTTTAATAGATTGAGCTTTACCATTTTCGTCTAGAGAAAACATTGCTAACGCATCACAATTCATCGCTTGATATTCCCATTTTATAGCAAATGTATTGGCATTGTAAAAAGCCATTGGTCCATTTAATTTAGGCGAACGATACGATTTAAACCATAATTGTTTGTCTTTTTCAAATATTTCAATTTCACCAAACCATTTATCGGCATAAACGCCTATAAAATCTTCATTCTTTATTTTTACCTTTTTAGACAGTTTTACTTTTTCCCAAACATTTTTAGTTACATCATCGCCTTTATTTCTATCTTCGTTCATCCATTCTACCAATTTATCGGTCCATCCAAAATCGTCTAAACCTAAATAACTGTCAGAAATTGTATTACTAACTGCCGTAAAAAGCCCGCCTCCTCCATTTTCTGTATTAGTTAAAATTACAATTCCTAAATTCAAATCTGGATACATGGTTACAATAGAAAGCATTCCTGGCAAACCTCCAGTATGCGATACTTTTAAAGTTCCTTTCTCGTCTGACAATTGCCAGCCTAAACCATAACCATTAAAATGAGAATTATATCTCGGATTTTGATCTGTTTCCTGAACGGTATGTATTCTCCACATTTCATTGTGGTTTTCTAAGGAAAAAAGCGATGTTTTCGAGTCTGGCCCATACTGACCTTTATTCAAACGAACTATCATCCACTTCGCCATATCTTCTGCGTTAGAAAATATTCCTCCTGCAGCAGCATTAATTTGATCATTAAACCCCTCGATTTTCTTTATCGT
Source organism: Flavobacterium ginsengisoli (assembly GCF_029625315.1). NCBI lineage: Bacteria > Pseudomonadati > Bacteroidota > Flavobacteriia > Flavobacteriales > Flavobacteriaceae > Flavobacterium > Flavobacterium ginsengisoli. The sequence continues at coordinate 4,190,562 of NZ_CP121110.1, read as the reverse complement.
TCCAGATTCAGACGAATGCGAAACTGCAAAATTAGATCTGTCTTTTATTAAACTACTTCCAACAAATGTATTGTTCATTTGTAAAGGATCAACAATTCTTTTTTGTACAAATTCCTCATAACTCATACCACTTACTCTTGCAATTATTTCACCAGCTACGATATAAAGCAAATTATCATAATCCCATTTCGTTCGAAAAGCTGAAACAGGTTTAAAATACTGAAAACTTGTCAAGACATCTTTAATGGTAAAATTAGTGCCGTCAGGAAAAAACATTAAATCACCTACTCCCAATCCTAATCCGCTGCGATGAGTCAGCAAATCCTGTATATTAAAATTCTCCGTCACATAATCATTATACATTTTAAATTCAGGAGCATAATCTTTTACTTTATCGGTCCATTTCAATTTTCCTTCATCTTCTAAAATAGAAAGTGCAGCCGTTGTAAACGCTTTACTATTTGAGGCTATTTGAAAATTTGTCTTTTCATTAACCCCTTTTTTTGTTTCTATAGAACTGACGCCGTAACCTTTTAAGTGAATTATTTTTCCATCTTTAACAACCGCAATCGACGCTCCCGCTACTTTAAACTTTGTTAATGCAGATTCCATCAACAAATCAATTTTATCTGATGTTAGCTGGCCAAAAGCTGTTGCACATGAAAAACAAATGCAAATAACTGTGATAAAAAAACTATTTCCTTTTTTCATATTATTGATTTAATTAATGTTTCTAAATTAGATGTTTTCTGATTCACAATTATCAATTGACTTTTATCGTCCAATAGAATTTTCTCTCCAAATTCTTTATCTGGATTTCCTTTCCAGTTTTTCAGTTCTTTAAACTTCCCTTTTAAAAGTTTAATCTTTTCTTTATTGTCTTTTGAAATAATTACCATTTTGGTCAATGGTGTCTGCTTCATTTTTTCAATACTGCTGTCTGTAATTTGATCTTCGTATTCTGTTCTGGAGCGATAACGGAACATTTTGTTTATTACATTAAAATCTTTTTCATTTTCAGTAATCACATAACGATACGTCATAATATTATTCATTTCGTTTATCCAATCTGGAAAATTGGTTTCGTAAAGTTGAATGTACTGATCTATAAAATTCTTATCAATCGGTTTCTTCTGTTCGATATATTCTTTAGTTAACGGATAAATTTGTCTTGCCATCAAATTGATATATTTATTATTATACCATTCTCCTTCATCAACTTTATTATCTAATTTTTCGTAAACATAACCGTTACCCAATACCGTCGCCAAAACCTCATTCATGAGCTGATAAGCATAATTACTGCATTTCGATTTATTTTCTTTAAAATAAGTATCAATTGCCGTTTTAACTTCAAGCGATTGTTCGTCATAAACGATGTGATATGTTTCGTGCATCATTACACTAAACAAATCTTTATGCGATTTTAAATCGGTTTGGATGGCACTCATAAAATTATTGCAGAATGCAGAAGCAGTAAAACCTTTTGAATTGGGTAAAGGATAAAAGGTCGCCTCAAACGGAATTGAATTATCCCAACTAGAATTATAAAATATTAATCCCGTTTTAAAGTAATCTTCAATGTGATGTTCATTAGAATATTTGATAATTTCATCCAACTGTTTTTCAAATTTTTCTTTGTTCGAATTATAAATCAGTTCATTATAAATTGGTGTAAATTCAGAAATACATTCGCCTAAATCACTCAAAGTTTTATTAGGAATCATTCCTGCAGAACGAAGTTTGAAATCATTTAAATTATCTGTCTCTATTAAATTCTTTTTTAAGATATCTTTTGTCTGCATTGTTTTCTTTGATCCGTACGGAAAATCTTCGAACCGAAAACTATACGAAATAGACAATTGATCAAATTTTGAGATTAAGCTTTTATACTTCTCAACATTGTACTTTGATTTTTGAAATTCTGTTTTAAAAACATTATCTGGATAATAATCAGATAAATTCTCTAAGAACACAAAAACCGCAAGTTGTTCAGAATATTTGATTTTAAAAGAAGGATTTTGCCCAAATGAAAGTGAACTTAATAATAAAAAAATCAGCAAAAGTGTATTTTTCATGCAATTTCTATTAGCAGTAAAAGTTTAGATTTCGAATAACGTTTTATAAATATAAGATATTTTACAAGCGCCTGTTTCGTTTCTTTTTTAGATGTTACAACTTCTTTAATCAAACCTCGTTCTAAAAGCATTTTGTTGTAAAAACCTTCGCGAAGTTTTTCAAATTCTTCTTTCAAAAGAAAAAGTAACTTTTCTGATTCGTTTGGATTTTCGAGTTTTTTCAACATAATTCCAATTCCTGAATTATGCGAAATTCCGTCACGATTAATAACAAAATGAAGTCTGCTGGAATCTTCCATAAAAAAATCGGAATAGTACTTTTTAATTGCAATTCTTTCTGATTCATTAAAAGATCTATCAGTTTTTTGATTTCAGTAGGCAATTCAAACCCCAATAAACTTTCAATTTCTTTACTATCTTTTTCTCCAGCATAAAAGGCAATTTCTCCTCTGCATTCATAATAAATATCAACGAAAATTTCAAATCTTAAAAGACGTTCTGTCCAACCATCTGAGTAAATACAGGAAAGAAGATATTCTTCATCTAAAACATAATAGCCCGATTCATCAGGTTTTTGAATTTCTAATCGGTTAAAGCCCATTTATTTTTATTTTGTTGTTTCTAAATGATGCTGTTCCTAAAATTTCATTAATCATTTTTTTTAGACATCTTTTTCTCGACTCCAACCTCTCCGAATTGGTTCTGTATTTTGAATAACGAAACTATTTTTTTGTATTATATTCTTCTGCAATATCACTCCAATCATCATTCCATGTACTCTCAAAATAAATATCTGCCTTCTCCCAATCTTTTGCGTCCCAATCTTCTCTTTCATCAACTAGCTTCAATTTCTCAGACTTAATTTTTCCAATTATCAAATTTAGAAAATCTTCAAAGTCATCTACGATTACTGAAACTGGCTCAGGATCTCCGCATGGAAGATAGATAATCTGGCCTAAAATACCGTCTGTATTTGGAATAAAATCTATACAAAGAAAATTTCCCGAGCCATCATGAGCAAATGGAATTCTTTTAGTGGAATACAAAATATCGGTAATTTTTTTTACCTGATTAATAGCTTCAGGTTTTGTTTCGGGAGCATTTTTAAAAAACAACCATTCTCTTTTAACTTCTTCAATACCTAAATATCCAAATCCTCCCAAGAAACCCAAACTTCTTTTTTCTCCGTTATAAGTTTTCAATAATTGAATATAAGATGCAGGCAATTTTTGACCTGTAAATTTTTCCAGTTCCTGTATTTCAACATCGGTTGCTCCTTTATTCATAAAACGATCAAAAATATCAAGCTTACTTTTACAAACATTAATTAAACTGACTGTTGCTTCTGCTTTCATTTTAGATTGATTTTTTTTGATTTGTGCTTTTGAATAATTAAAAAACAATGTAAGTATTAAAATTAAGTAATATTTTTTCATCTTAAATTTTATGATATCGAAAGATTATCTTTTTCACAATCATTTTTTTCTCCTGTCTGTCAAATATTTTCTTAATGGTTTATCATAAACATTCATTACGAAATACGCAAAACCAACTAAAAGTATCACACTCGTTGTTACGATACATGTAAGCTGCATTGTGTTTGGTTTATAATTGACAAAGTAATTTCCGAACATCCATAGTACAGCATAATGTGTCATATATAACGGATATGAAATGCTACCCGAAAATGTGCATATCTTTTTCAAACAAGGTTTTAAATGAGCGCCAGCACCCAAAGAAATTAATAATGGAAAGTAAAATAAAACCACAAAAGGTTCAGTCAGCCAATTCCACTCTGAAAAAGGCATTACAAAAGCCAAAAGCAATAAAATAGTCAATCCGGTAAATCCCAATTTATTTTTGATAATCCAATTGGATCGGTAAATAAGTAATCCGGCCAAAAAAGAGTACGATATTCTGGCGCAGCCGTCCCAAAAAGTTGGTCCACTCCATCCTCCTATTAAATTTCCGGAACTATATCCAACATAACAAATTGCAACTGCAGAAATTAAAGTAAGAACAACTAAAAAGTTTTTGCGAATTTTATAAAGTACAAGTGCATAAACGATATTAGCAATATATTCCCAAAAAAGAGACCATGCAGGAGCATTAAAACTAAATAAATTAAATCCGCGATCTTCAATAACTGGAAACGGAATAAGAAATAAGGAACATATAAATGTCAAAATAATTTTTCCTGTGCTATACAATTCCAAATGCCCTCCAAACGGATCAAACAAGAAAGCCAATAATCCTAATATTGATCCCGCTATAACCAAAGGGTGCAATCTTATAATTCTAGATATAAAAAAATTGCGAAGACCCATTTTTGCAATACGATCATCATAAGCGTATCCAATTACAAATCCCGAAAGGCAAAAGAAAAAATCAACAGCTAAAAATCCGTGTCCAATAAAGTTTTGACTTGGATCTGTAAAAATCCATTCCATAAAATGAAACACGACAACAGCAAAAGCTGCTATGCCTCTTAGTCCGTCTAAAATTTCAAAATGCTGTTTTGTTTCAAGAACTGCTGTAGTTGATTGGTTGGTAGTCATTAAATTGTAATATTCTTAATTAAAGTGATTTGGTGCCGACGCAAGTTCTACAAATAAATATTCAAATCAAAATCAGATTTATTCAATTCTCTCGCAAAACGTCTCAAGTTTCACATTTAAATAACTTTTTTAACTTTTTCATTCCATATCCTTTTTATAAGTTTGCTAAAATTCAAATTTAATCATGAGTTTCAAAGGTTGTCTTCCTCCTCCATAAATTAATAATACGTTTTTAGTATTGACATTAGACCGATTATTCTTGGTCAAATTTTGTATGTCTTTACCTCAATTCAATTATTAATATTCAAAATACATCCCTCAAAAGGATAGACAACTTTTATGAAAAAATCTTATTTGATACTGCATACTGCAGTTTTACTTGCTGGTTTTACTGGCGTTTTCGGAAAACTTATTTCTCTTAACGAAATTACCTTAGTTTGGTATAGAGTATTATTTGCTTCTATTATTCTATTTTTTGTTTTAAAAATATACAATATTAAAACGCTCAAATCATTTTCTGAAATAGCAAAAATTTCTAAAGCTGGAGTTCTTATTACCATTCACTGGATTTTTTTCTATGCCAGCATTAAATATTCTAACATATCTATAGGTGTTGTATGCTATTGTTTGACTAGTTTTTTTACTGCCTTTTTTGAACCTATTCTCAATAAAAAAAGATTTAATCTGATTCAAATTTTATTAAGTATGCTAACCTTATTGGGAATAAGTCTAATTTTTCATTTTGATTCTTCATATCAGCTTGGGATTTTGTTAGGTGTAATTTCGTCTGCATTTGCCGCTTTGTATACCATTTACAATGAAAGGTTAGTGCAATTTTATGATAGCAAACTAATTAATTTTTATCAGATGCTTGGCGGAACTATAGTGTTAGGACTCGCTCTGCCATTCTATTTTTACAATTTTCCAAATCAGACTTTTATTCCAAACTTAACAGACATATTCTATTTATTGATTTTGGCTTCCTGTTGTACAGTTGCACTTTATGTAATGTTCGCAGAATCACTCAAAAAGATTCCTGCCTTTACCATAAACCTAACTTTTAACTTAGAACCGATTTATTCAATAATACTAGCCTTTTTATTTTTTAACGAAGGACAATCAGTTAATTTCTCATTTTATATTGGAATTAGTTTGGTTATGACCTCTGTTTTACTTCAGTCCATAATTTCTATTCGAAATAAAAACACAATCGAACATCAAATTTCTTAACGCTTTAAAACAAAAAAACTCCTTTTTCTCAAAAGGAGTTTTTCTTTTTATATAAAATGCCTCAATCATTCAAACCTTTTCCCTCCAAAATTCTTGGCATATTTTTCTCTACTCTAGCTTCTCTAGTTTTAGATTGTTTCGGTTGAGAAAAATGGAGTAAATAACCTCGTTGTCTTCCTGGAGTTAAAGTGTAAAAAGCTTTTTTAAAATCAGGATCGCTATCAAATTTGTTTTGAAGTTCTTCGGCAATTTCAAATTCAGAAACTTTTTTCAGATCAACTTTTTTTCCTGACTTTTCAATTTCAGTCGCTTCAAAAATATACTTTTTTAAAATTTCTTTTTTAGCCAAAATATCTTGAACACTCCTAAATCGAACTTGCCGTGCCGCTTGTACATTTTTTGATTGCTGAATTAATATTTTATCAGGGTCTTTCATTAAAGCTCCTTTAAAAAACAAAAAAGCAAAATATTCCTTAAAAGCATGAATCAAAACAATGTTGGCTCCATCAAAAGTGTAACACGGACATCCCCATTTTAATTCTTCCGACAAGTGACAGTCTAAAACAATATCTCTTAATTGTTCTAGTTCAGCTTTCCATTTCTCAGCTTTTTCAAAATAAAAATCAACTTTAAAATTTTCGCTATAAGCAGTCATAATAAATTCTTTTAAAATTTACTATAAATATAAAAATTTAGACAATCTTTTATCTCATTAAAATTCATAACCTTTAATTATCCCTCTTTTAGATTGCTCTACAAAACTTAAAATTTTATCGCGCTCAACAGTCTTTCGAAACTTTTCAGTAATCAATTCTAAAGCAAATTTAGTATTTCTCTTTTCCTGAAATAAAACGCGATATATAGATCGAAGTTCGTCAATTTTATCCGAAGTAAATTCTCTTCTTTTAAACCTACAGTATTTACTCCTGCAAATCGTAAGGGTTCATGAGCAACAATAATATATGGCGGAACATCTTTAACTACACGACTCAAACCACTAATCATGGTATTTTCGCCAATAATAGAAAATTGATGTATCGCAGTTAAGCCACTTATATTTACCCAGTCCTGAACAATTACTTCGCCAGCCATACCAACGCTAAACCCAATAATAGAATTGTTTCCTATTACACAATCATGCCCAATATGAGCATTTGACATAATGAGATTCGAATTCCCAATACTAGTTTTACCCTTAGAAATTGTGCCTTTATTAATCGTAACAAACTCTCTGATTATATTGTTGTCACCAATTTCTAGAAGAGTGTATTCGCCTCTATATTTCAAATCCTGAGGCATACCACCCAAAACAGCATTAGAATGGATTTGGCAATTTTCTCCAATTCTTGTTCCGCTTAAAATTGTAACATTATTTCCTATCTGACTATTATTGCCAATTACAACATCCTGCTCAATCGTCACACCATTTCCTAACGAGATGTTATTACCCAAAACAGCATTTTTATGAATAAACGTATTCTTCAATTTTAAAATCTTTAATTAACAGCAAAAATTGAAAAACTTTTTATTCTTTTTATTGATCTAATGTCAAATAATTGACGCTCGAATTCTGCTTAAAGTTTCCTGACTCACGCCAATTAATGAGGCAATGTGTTTTAGTTTACCTTTTTTAATAATTTGAGGAAATGACTCTAAAAGAAATAAGTATTTTTTCTCTGCAGTCATTAGACGAAATAAATGATTGAACTCATTTAATTTAGAAAGATAATGTCGAAGTTGTTTAATATGAAACTTTACAAATAACGGATATTCTAATAAAGCCTGCTCATCAGAATAAGACAAGGAATATAGGATTGTTTCTTCACAAGTCTGAAAATTTTCAAAAGAAGGTTTCTGCTCAAAAAAACTGCTCATCGAAGTTACAAATTGATTATTGGTATAAATCCATTTGGTAACTTCTACACCATCTTCAATACAAAATCTTCTAACCGCACCCGATTTAATAAAATAGATTTTATTACAAACCTTAGTTTCTTCAACAAGAAATTCGCCTTTCTTAAAAATTTCTTCGGCAAAACTTTTTTTAATAGCCTGCTCAGTCTCCAAATCTAATTCCTGAAAACTATTTATAATTAGAATCAGCTCTTCCATTTATTTTTTAATTCCATAATAAATCAAAAATAAAACTTAATTAAGACAAAAACTAAATTCGACCAGCAAACTACAAACCGAACC